>JAFRVD010000041.1 GCA_017441825.1 Lachnospiraceae bacterium | reverse complement strand
TTCATCCGCCGCTTCTTTCAATACTTCTTCAGGCAATACTGCGGGCCCGGCAGAAAAGTTGTAAACTCGTTTCATAATGCTCCTCCTTTTCCCGGAGTGTCCTCCGGATGATCAAAACTGTTTCGCATCCTGTAATCGTGTTCAAATAAGTCCGGTGAACAGGCTCACCGGCCGATATTTGAATCTGTTTTTACCGGAATGCTGATAATTATACAAATTTTACCCCTATACTTTAGCAGAGTCAAGTGAAAAAATTAACAATGATGTTTCAATTCTCGGGCTTTTATTGACAAACTTGTCAGTACCGGTGAGAAGAGGGGCATCGGCGGCCTTTTTTCGGGTCACGCGTTTCGCAGTGAACGTTGCGGGAAAACGGCGATTCTGCTACAATGAACCAGGAGGATATGCGGAAGTCTCATGCAAGGATCCTCAAGGCAGAAGAGGAGCGGACATCTATGGAAAAAGACCTGTTTGAACCGATTAAGCAGTACTTTGAAGTACAGGGCTACACCTGCGACGGAGAGGTGCGGGACATCGATCTCTATATGGAGCGCGGCGAGGAGCATGCCGCGGTCGAGCTGAAGCTGAAGCTTGATTTCCGCGCGGTGCAGCAGGCGGCCCTCAGGCAGAAAACGGTGGATACAGTTTATATCGGAATATTCATGCCGAAGAATATTTATTCACGATCGTTCCGGGACAAGACGTACCTTCTCAGAAGGCTCGGGATCGGGCTTTTAGGAGTCTCTAAGAGGACCGGGAAGGTCAGCGAGATCCTGCCGCCGGAAGAAGCGGATCTTTCCGCGTTCCGGAGGAGGAACCGGAAAGAACGGGAGGCGCAGTCCCTGGAATTCTCCCGGCGGACGCTTAAGTCAAACACCGGAGGCGTGCACCAGGAAAAGCTCATGACGGGGTACCGGGAAGACGCGCTGCTGGTCCTTAACGCGGCGCTCGGGCTTTCGGGAAAAGAGGAGTATGAGAAAGGCTGCCCGGCAAAAGCGGTTCGCGATGCTTCAGGTGTTGCCCGCGCGCGGCAGATCCTCTACGACAACCACTACGGGTGGTTTACGCACATCGGCACCGGCCTTTACGGCGTGTCGGACGCGGGCCGCACGGCAGCGGAGGAGTACCGCAGCGAGATCGAAGCGCTGAAAGAGCAGCGGTAAACGGGGAAGCCACCCTGCAATATGAAAAAACAGATGCTGGCGCGGCCCTGTTTCCGCCGAATCATGCTAGAAGAAAAGGGCAGTTGTTAGTATGATGGACACAGAGGAATCATAAAGAAAAGGAGACGGACATGAGTATGGAAAACCAGGGATTTGTACTGGATATGGAAGCCGGCTATTTCAGGAACCGGGGCGTGGACGTGATGGGCTTTGACGATTTCTATCCGGAAGGCCACCAGTCCGGCGTATCCGTGCTGATGCACGGGAAGCGGGTCGCGACCAACGGCGATATCCGCTTCGAGCAGACGCCCGGCCAGTGGCAGCCGGTGCCTAAGAAAATGGACCGTGTGCTTTCGGAGGAGGAGAATACCATTACGACGTCTCTCCGCTTTCCGGATGAGAGCCGGCACCTGACCGGCTTCAACCCGATGATCTACCCGGACATCGAGCTCAACTACAAGGTGATCATGAAGGGGGCGGGCGAAAGCATCGACGTGACGGTGGACCTTGAGAAGCCTCTGCCCGCGGAGTTTGTGGGGCACGTCTGCTTCAACCTTGAGCTGGTGCCTGTCGGGCTTATAGGAAAGCCATATCTCATGGACGGGAAGAGCGGCGTGTTCCCGGCGCAGCCGAACGGCCCCGTGAAGCTGCAGGAGTCCATGTACGACCTGCCGGTGCTTCCTGTTACGGCGGAGATACAGACGGACCGCGAACGGCTCACGGGCGGCCACAAGGAGTATAACCCCATTATTGCCGACGATATCGTCGCGGAACCTTATGCGTACGGCCATCGCTTCGTGCTGTGCCCGGACGACCCGAAGAAGACGCTTATTATCGAGTCCTTCGGGCTTGAAATGGGCCTCTACGACGGCCGCATGAACCATAACAACGGATGGTTCGTTTTATCCATGCCGCTCCCCGCGGAGAAAGCGGAAGGCGCGGTGAAGCTCCGGGTGACGCCTGTTGCGGACCCGGACTGGATCTACAAACCGGTCATCCAGCATTCGCAGGTCGGCTACCATCCGGACCAGGAAAAGACCATCATTGTGGAGACGGACCCCCGCGACACGCGCCGCGATGAGGCAGTCTTATTCAGGCTCACCGAGAATGGGCTTAAAGAAGTTGAGAGAAAGTCCGGCACAGAGTGGGGCAAATTCCTGCGATATAATTATATTTTGTTCGATTTTTCCGACGTAAAAGAAGAAGGCCTCTATAAGGTGCGCTACGGCGGGTCGGAGAGTGAATTCTTTAAGATCGCGGCGGACGTCTACGAACGCGGCGTCTGGCAGCCGGTCCTCGAATACTTCCTGCCGGTGCAGATGTGCCACATGCTGGTGCGCGAAAAGTACCGCGTCTGGCACGGGCGCTGCCATATGGACGACGCGAACTTCCCGCCGCTCCATTACGTGCACGTGGACGGCTACATGCAGCCCAAGTCCTCGCTCACGAAGTATAAGACGGGCGACCATGTGCCGGGCCTCAACAAGGGCGGCTGGCACGACGCCGGGGATTTCGACCTCAGGGTTGAGTCCCAGGCAGGGGAGAGCTACATCCTTTCGCTTGCGTATGAAGCGTTCAACGTGAACTTAGACGTCACTACCATCGACCAGGACCGCCAGATCACGGAGATCCATCAGCCGGACGGCAAGAACGACATCCTGCAGCAGATCGAGCACGGGCTGCTCACGGTTCTTGGCGGCTGGAACGCGCTCGGGAGGCTGTACCGCGGCATGATCGCGAGCGACCTCCGGGAGTACGTGCTCCTCGGGGATCCCACGGCCATGACGGACGGCGTGCCCGGGAACGCGGACGACCGCTGGGTCTTCACTGAGGACAATCCGGCGCGTGAGTACATGCAGGCGGCGTTCCTTGCGGGCTCCTCGCGCGCGATGCGGGGGTATAACGATACCATCGCTTCCCAGGCACTGGAGGTCGCAGAGAAGGTTTACGCCGATGGCCGCGTGGAAAACGACTTTGCCCGCATGACGCGGCTTCAGGCGGCGTGCGAGCTGTTCCTTACGACCCGCAAGGACTGCTATAAAGAGTATATCATTGGGGAGACCGAGAACATCGCGGCTCATGCGGACCGCATGGGCTGGATCGCCTGCCGGGTGGTGCACGAGCTTGGCGATGAGAAATTTGAAGCGGAGATCCGGAAGGCGATGGAGAACGTGAAGGCGTCCTTCGACGAGCTTTCCGCGGAGACGCCGTACGGCATCCCGTACCGGCCGAAGATCTGGGGCGCCGGCTGGGACATCCAGCGCCTGGGCTTTCAGTATTACTTCATGTGGAAGGCGTTCCCGGACATTTTCAGCCCGAAGATGATGCTCTCTGCCCTGAACTTTGTGCTGGGCTGCCATCCGGGCACGAATACGTCTTCCTTCGCGTCAGGCGTTGGCACGCGTTCCGCGACCGTCGCGTACGGCATCAACCGTGTGGACTACTCCTACACGCCGGGCGGCGTGATCTCCGGTACGGCCCTGATCCGGCCGGACTTCCCGGAGCTCCTCGAGTTCCCGTTCCTCTGGCAGCAGACCGAATACGTCCTGGGCGGCGGCTCCTCGAACTACATGTTCCTGGTCCTTGCGGCGCGGGAGGTCCTGGGGCTCGGGTGACTGTCCCTTACATAAAAACACCGGCTCCCGGGATCGTACCGATCCCGGGAGCCTGTGTTTTTACAGCAGCCCGCCGTCACTGACGCTTCCTCCGCACGGACAGAACGCACAGCGAAGCAGAAAACAAAACTGACGACGATGAAGACTGTTGTCAGAAAGCGTTTCATAGGTTAAAGCAGATCCTCCATAGTGGTTTTCAGGGGATGAAGCCCGAGGGCTTTGTAGAAAGCTTCGGCGGGGGCGTTGAGCTCCCAGACGTTCAGGGTGATGCGGTAGAAGCCGTGGGTGACCGCCCAGCTTCGTACGTATGAGTAAATGAGCGAGCCTAAATGCTGCCCGCGGCGTGTCGCGTCCACGCAGAGGTCGTCTATGTAGAGCGACCTCATCGGCCGGAGGTTGCCGCCGGCCTTTGTTTCTTCGACAACACAGAAGCAGTAGCCGGGCACCGTGCCGTCGTCCTCCTCAAGGACAAACACCGGCCGGTCCGGGTCCGCAAGAAGGATCTCGAGCTCCTCGTCGGTATACTTTTTCATTCCGTGAATAAAGATATCCGGGCGGCCGTCCGCGTGGACGTCGTTCACCTGATAAAGCAGGCGGTCGAGCGCCGGGATATCTTTCTTTTCAGCAAGTCTGATCTTCATAATGGATTTCCTTTCCCGCCGGGACAGCGGGCATCCGGCACGATACCGCCGAATTTATTCCGTGACGGAAACGATGCCCGCAAAGTGGTAGCCGGCATCCGTGACCACTGCCGCAAGCTCTTCTTCCGGGATAGTCGCCTTCGCGGTGATGACGGTCTCTTTCCTTTCAAAGCTCGACTCTACCTTTTTGACCTTGAAGGCTTTCTTGATCGCTTCATTCACATGCTTTTCGCAGTTATTGCACATCATATCCGTGATGCTGACAGTCATGGTGACCATTGGTGTACCTCCTTGTGTGTTTATTTTACAAGTAATTATTATATAGGGACGAAGAGAAAGGGTCAAGAATTATTGGCTTGGGACACATCATCCCCTAAACATATAAAAACCGCTTGACAACCTCTGCTCACGGGTATATATTGAACATATGAACAAGTGCTCATATGTTTGACTGAACAAACAAAGGAGCATTTCCGACTTAAAAAGCCGGATATCCCAAAGAAAGAAAGGAGCACACATGAAGCTCGAAGAGGAACTCTATGAACTCGCTGACCTGTTTAAGGTCTTCGGAGATTCGACAAGGCTCAGGATCCTGTACGCCCTGTTTGAAAAGGAAGAGTACAGCGTCTATGACCTTTCGGACGCGCTCGCGATGACGCAGTCGGCCATCTCGCACCAGCTGAAGGTGCTCCGTAAGGCGCGGCTCGTGAAATCCCGGAGAGACGGGAAGCAGGTGTTTTACTCGCTCGATGACGACCACGTCAGGACCATCATCAGCATGGGCAGAGAGCATATTGAAGAATAGGCGGGGGAATTAAGATGAAGAAGTTAATGGAGTCTGAACATAAGGTCACAGTGATCCGGCTGATCATTGCCTTTGTACTGTTTGTAGTACTGATCATCCTGAAATCGACCGGCGTGCTCGCGCCGCTTGAAGGGAAGTGGTACAGCTTCCTGCCGTGGCTGCTCCCGTATCTTGTGGCAGGATACGACATCGTCCTGGAAGCCATTGAAAACATCTTCCACGGCGAAGTTTTTGACGAGGATTTCCTCATGATGGTCGCGACAGTCGGGGCGTTCGCCATCGGCGAAAACATCGAAGGCGCGGCGGTCATGCTGTTCTTCAAGCTGGGCGAGCTGTTTGAGGACTACGCCGTGGACCGGAGCCGCGAATCCATCACGGAAATGATGGACATCAGCCCGGAATACGCGAACATCATAGTGGACGGCGTCCTCAAAGAGGTGCCGCCTGAAGAAGTCCATCCCGGCGACATCATCACAGTGAAGCCCGGCGAAAAGGTGCCGCTGGACGGAGTGGTCGCGATGGGCGCCTCCGACCTCGACACGGCTTCCCTGACCGGCGAATCCGAACTCCGGCACGTGGAGGCCGGCGATGAAGTCATCAGCGGCTGCGTCAACACGAAGGGCACTCTCCAGATCCTCGTCACAAAGGAATATGCGGACTCTACAGTGTCCCGTATCCTTGAGCTTGCTGAATCTGCTGAAGAAAGAAAGGCAAAAACAGAGAACTTTATCACCCGCTTCGCACGGGTCTACACGCCGGTGGTCACCATCCTGGCAGTGCTCCTTGCGGTCGTTCCGCCGCTCGTCCTCCATCAGGGCTTCTCCGAATGGATCCGCCGCGCCTGCACGTTCCTGGTCATCTCGTGCCCGTGTGCGCTCGTGATCTCGATCCCCCTCGGGTTCTTCGCCGGAATCGGCGCGTCCTCGAAGCTGGGCGTGCTCGTGAAGGGCTCGAATTACCTTGAGATGCTCGCGAACATGAAGACGATGGTCTTCGACAAGACCGGCACTCTCACGGAAGGCGCCTTCAGGGTCGTGAAGACCGAGCCGCAGGCAGGGGTCTCGAAGGATGTACTCATGACCATTGCGGCAGCCACCGAGCTCTATTCGGACCATCCGACGGCAGCGGCCATCCGGAATGCGAACCACACTCAGATCAGCCCCTCGGCAGTTACGGATTCCGAGGCGATCCACGGAAAGGGCGTCCGCGCGGTGGTCTCCGGCAGCGTGTGCTACGCCGGAAACGCGGCGCTTATGAATGAGCACGGGATCGACGTGCCCGAAGTGCCTGAAGCCGGCACCGCGGTTTACATCGAGCAGGACGGCAGATACCTCGGCATGATCCTGGTGTCCGACGGTACGAGGACCGGAGCCGCCGAAGTCGTTTCCTCCATGAAGAAGTCCGGTATCCGCACCGTCATGCTGACGGGCGACCGCGAGCAGTCGGCAGCCGTGACCGCAAAGGCACTCGGCATCGATACGTACCGCGCAAACCTTCTCCCGCAGGACAAGGTCGCGTACGTGGAGACGCTCATCGCGGAGGGCGGCAGCCCCGTGGCGTTTGCCGGGGACGGCGTCAATGACGCGCCCGTCCTCATCCGTTCCGACGTTGGCATCGCGATGGGCGCTCTGGGGTCCGACGCCGCCATCGAAGCCGCAGACGTGGTCTTAATGGACGACGATATCCGGAAGCTTTCTTCGGCAAGAGCAGTCGCGAAGCGGACTCTTTCGATCGTAAAACAGAACATTATCCTCGCCCTTGCGGTCAAGTTTGCGGTACTCATTCTGGGCGCGTTCGGCCTTGCGGACATGTGGATGGCGATCTTCGCGGACGTGGGTGTCATGGTCATCGCCGTGCTCAACGCGATGCGCGCGTCGGGGGTTCCGAAGGCTTCGTAAAATATTAGTGACAAAATTCGAAAAATAGTTTATAATGTGCCTTAACAAAATGGGGACCGGTTGTTTCCAGAAGTCAAGGAGGTCAAAATGGGATTACTCGATAAAATCAAAGGCCAGCTTGCGAACGTCGTAGAGTGGCCGGAT
>JAFRVD010000040.1 GCA_017441825.1 Lachnospiraceae bacterium | reverse complement strand
CCCGTGGTTAGTCTGTTCCCACATCCGGCTTCCTTCAGATCCCACCTCACGGTGGACACCCTTGCCTTCGGCTGTATCCTTCCCACTACCGGGCGGATTCGGGACTTTCACCCGTTAGAAACGTGCGCCGCCGGGCGCACTGCATAAAAATCAGGCGCCGTCTTCGCGACGGCGCCTTTTTTTGTGCAGTTCAATCCATGCGTTCTGCCTTAGAAGCCGTTAGCTTCTCTCAAACCGGATCATGTTCCACGACTTTGAGGGAAGGATCAGTTCATTGCCGGGTGTGGCCTCAAAAGGCTTCACGGCCTCGGGGTCGTCCGCGGTGTTCACCGCCTTCAGGTCGTCTCCCGTCAGCACGCGCTGCGAAACAGGCTTGAAGTCTTCATAGCCCGGAATCTCCAGTTCGATCGTCACGGCATCGTCCAGAGAACGGTTGACCGCGAACAGGGTCAGGGTGTTCTCATCGTTTTCGACCAGAACGCTTTCCACGTAGGGGATTGCGTCCTTGCCGCCTGCCGAATACGTGGGGCAGTTAACTTCAGTCTGAAGCGCGGTGCCGCGGCCGTTCACGGAAGCGTCCAGGAAGGGGAAGAAGATCGTCTGGGCCCAGGCCTTTCCGCCGGTTTCCGTCATGATGGGCGCGATCACGTTGACGAGCTGCGCAAGGCAGGCCATCTTCACGCGGTCGCAGTTCCGAAGGAGCGTGATGAGAAGGCAGCCCACAACAAGGGCGTCTTCCAGGTTGTACGCGTCTTCAAGAAGCGGCGGCGCGATCTGCCACTTCGGGATCTCCTTGTCCTGCTCGTTCGAGTGGAACCAGACGTTCCATTCGTCAAAGGACAGGTTCAGGGTCTTGTCCGACTTAAGCTCTGCCTTGATCTCGTCGCAGATGCCCGCGGTGACCTTGATGAAGCGGTCCATGTCGAGCGACTGCCCGAGGTAGGCCGCCGTGTCGTTTTCGCGGTTTCCGTAATAGTTATGGAGAGAAAGGTAGTCGACGTGTTCGTAGCACTCCCGGAGGACTGTGCGCTCCCAGGTGCCCCAGGTGGGCATATCGACGTTGCTGGAGCCGCTCGCCACAAGTTCGATGGACGGATCCACCCACTTCATGACCTTCGCGGTCTCACATGCGACCCGCGCGTACTCCTCCGCCGTCTTGTGGCCGATCTGCCAGGGACCGTCCATTTCGTTTCCGAGGCACCAGACCTTGACGTTGAAGGGCTCTTCAAATCCGTTTTCACGCCGCTTGTTCGCGTAATACGTATCGGTCGTGCTGTTGCAGTATTCGACCAGGTTCCGGGCTTCTTCGGGGCCGCGGGTGCCCAGGTTCACCGCCATCATGACTTCGGTCCCGGCGCGCTTCGCCCACTCCTGGAATTCATCGATGCCGACCTCGTTCGTCTCCGTGGACATCCACGCGAGCTCCATCCTCCTGGGCCGCTTCTCCTTCGGACCGGTCCCGTCTTCCCAGTTGTAGCCGGAGACGAAGTTGCCGCCCGGGTAGCGGACGATGGGCACCTGAAGCTCGCGGACCAGCTTCATAACGTCCTTGCGGAAGCCCATGTCGTCGGCGGTTTCATGGCCGGGCTCATAGATCCCGCCGTACACGGCGCGTCCCAGATGCTCGATAAACGAGCCGTAGATCCTGCCGGAGATCTCCGAGATCACTTTGTTCTTCTCTGCTTTGATTTTTGCATTCATTGGCTGTATTCTCCTGTTTAATTATTTACGCTCTTATCAGTCATACGTCTCAGGCGCCGAAGCTTTATCAGATCCGGATCCAGGGCGCCTGTGCCTCAAACAGCTTGTCGACCATCTCCTTGATCTCCGCAAGCGAGCACATGGTGGCTGTAAGCGGATCGAAATAGCAGGCCTGGTAGATCTTGTCCCGGTCTCCGGTAAGCGCACCTTCCACGGCCAGCTCTTCGCAGCGGGCGCTCACGTTGTTGAGAAGGGCGAGCTGCGGCGGAAGCGGACCCACGTGGATCGGCTCCAGGCCCTTCTGGCTGGCAAGCACCGGCACTTCTACGCAGCAGCCCTCCGGCAGGTTATCAATGAGGCCGAAGTTCCGGACGTTTCCGTTGAATTCGAACGGGGTCCTGTCGCCGAAGACAGCGTTGAAGATGTATGCCGCATACTCGTGGCCGCGCGCGAGGTCGACCGGCTCCTTCATAAACTGGCCGAATTCTCTCTTACGCCGCGTGATATGGGACTCTTCGCCGGGCACATGCTCAGCCTTGTTCCACATCTCGAGCCGGTCGTGTCCCGGATTCCAGCCGGTGCCGTGCGTGCAGTACTTTTCGAGAAGGTCGGGGCGCTTCCTGAACCACCAGACGTACTCGCTGTTGTGGCCGGAGGATTCCGTGACGTAGTAGCCTAAGTGCAGGAACATCTCGGTCCGCACCTGCTCCTCGTTGTAGATCTCCGGACGCTCGGTAATGGCCTTCCTGATGAGCGGGATGGCGTCTTTGCCGTTCCAGTCAAAGCGGATGTAGTGGGCCTGGTGGTTGATGCCGGCAGCCGTGTAGGTGACTTCGTCCATCGGCGCGCCGATCCACCGCGCAAGCATCTCCGCGGTCCCCTGCACGCTGTGGCACAAGCCGCTCGTCCTGACGGGTGAGATCTCCTGAAGTGCCCGGCAGACCATGGCCATCGGATTCGTATAGTTCAGGTAGATCGCGTCCGGGCAGTACTTTTCGATGTCCCTGACGATCTCGATGAGGTCCGGAAGGACGCGCAGGAAGCGGAACACTGCGGACGGGCCGCGGGTGTCGCCCACGTTGATCGAGACGTTGTACTGCTCGGGAATGATGAGCTCGTTGAGCTCCGCCTGGTCGTTGCCGACACGGATGGTGGTCACAACGCCGTCGGCGCCGGGAAGGACGTCGCGCCTGTCAAGAGACGCCTCTATTGTGGCCGGGTAATTTCCGGCATCGATGATCCGCTGCACGCACATTTTTGCATCCTCAAGCGCATCCGGATCGATATCGACAAGGCCGATCACAGCGTCCTGAAATGCCGGGAACGTCAGCAGATCCCGCACAAGGTTCCTCGTGAAGGTTACGCTTCCGGCTCCGATGAATACGATTTTTCTGCTCATATAACATCCTCCTTCAGTAAAAATAATAGTGATATCTCCCGCCTGCAGAAACGCAGGTTCATTCCGTTCATGATCCCCCCAGCATGGCCATCAGTTCATCGCCGTGCTCCTTAAGCCATCTGTGCTGTTCCCGGTAATCCGGAAAGACACGGAGCACCTCGGCATAAAACCGGGACGAGTGATTCATATGCTTCCTGTGGCAGAGCTCATGCACCACCACGCTGTCCAGGACTTCCGGAGGTGTCAGCATTAGAAGGCAGTTAAAGTTGAGATTGCCCTTGCTGCTGCAGCTGCCCCAGCGCGATCTCTGGCGCCGGATGGTGATCCGCCCGTAGGTCACGCCCACAAGCGGGGCGTAGTATGCGACCCGCTCAGGAATGACCTTCCGCGCGCGGTCCGCAAGGTCTCTGACCTCTTCCGGCGTGAGCTTATGGACCGTTTCCTTCAGCTGCTCCCGTGCCTCCGCTTTCTTAAGGTGCGTCTCGATCCACTTTCTGTGCTGGTTCACAAAGCGGTCGATCTCTTCACGGGACGTAAAAAGAGGCGCCCGGACGATCACCTTCGTCCCTCTGATCTCCATTCCAAGCGTCCTCCGGCGGCTCCGGACAAGTTCGATTTCCATTCACGTATCTCCCGTCTCATGCATAAGAGCTCTCCGCTTAAGCTTTGCCGTATCCGTTCTCATTCGTTTTATCTATTATACACAGAACAGCCGCATGTTTTCAAGCAAGACCGAAGCTTCCGGCGAACCTTATTTTAATCTGCCCCGGCCTTTATGAAAACGCATTTCCGTTGACGCGCTTTCCTCTCCGGTGTTACACTGTACACAGTATATTTGTCCCAAAGGAGGTGCTTCCATGTCCAAGTCAAAAGATCTGGACCTTCTCCTCAAGCGTTTTGTGGAAGGAGGTCTGCCGGGCTGCGGGCTCATGATCACGCAGCGCGGGAAAACCCTGTATGAACATTATGAAGGCTACGCCGATCCCGAAAACAAAATCCCCGTGACCGAAAGCTCGGTATTCCGGATGGCTTCGATGTCTAAAATTCCGATGTACACCACGCTCATGATGCTGTATGAGCGCGGATGCTTCAACCTGACCGACCCCATCAGCGATTTTCTGCCCGAGTGGGACCAATCCTATTATTACGTGCAGCAGCCGAACGGCGATTACCGCGTGGAGCCCTGCAAAAACAAGATCACCGTAAGCGACACGCTTTCCATGAAATGCGGCCTGCCCTACTGCAATTCGCAGGCGCCCACGGAGGACCGGACGATGCAGTCCATGCAGGAATGCATGAAGCCGCTCATTGAGCAGGGCCACTACACCAACCGCGAACACGTGCGGGCGATGAGCAAGGCGATCCTTGCGTTCGAGCCCGGCACGCACTGGATCTACGGGTTCTCCTCGGAGCTTGCCGTCGCTTTGATCGAGGCGATCACCGGCAAGGGCGTCGATGACGTCATGCAGGAGTTCCTCTTCGATCCTCTTGGCATGGACGAGACCCGCTCCCGGTATTTCGGCGATATCGAATCCCGCATGGTGAAGCTTCTCGCGATCCAGAAGGACGGGACGTTAGGCCCCGGCCCCACGTTCTTTGACGCGAAGCACATCCCGGGCCCCGAACACGAGCAGGGCTGGGCGCGACTCTTCTCTACAGTCCGCGACTACAGCAAGCTCATGAGCATGCTTGCGAACGGCGGCGTTTACGAAGGCCGGAAGATCATGGGCCGGAAGACCATCGACTTGATGCGCGCGAACGGCCTTAATGAAACGCAGCTGAAGGACTTTGACGGCATGTACAACGCCGGCTACGGCTATGGCTACGGCGTCCGTACCATCATCGACCCCGCGAAGGGCAACCTGAACGGCTCCCTTGGCGCGTTCGGCTGGACCGGCGGCTTCGGGACCTGGTGCGAGGCGGATCCTGCGGAGGGCGTCGGGATCGTTTACATGCACAATCTGATGCCGGACATGGAGGAATACTACCACCATCTGGTCCGGGTCGCGGCCTACGGCCTGATCGAGTAAGGGAGGTGCACAATGCCTGATTTTAAAAAACTGGACGATCTCCTTCAGCGTTTTGTGGACGACGGACTGCCGGGCTGCGGCATCTGCGTCGCGAAGAAGGGCGAGATCTTATTTGAGAATTATTACGGATATGCGGATATCGAGAACGGCGTGAAGCTCACGCAGAGAAACGTGTACCGCCAGGCGTCGCTCACGAAGGTCGCCATGTACACGATGGCGATGAAGCTCTTCGAACAGGGCAAGTTCCGGATGACGGACCCGATCCACGAGTACTTCCCGGAGTGGAAGAACACGATGAAGCGGGTGACCCGTCCGGACGGCGCGGTCGATATCGTGCCGGTGGAGCACCCCATCACCGTAAAGAATATCATGAACATGACCTGCGGCCTGCCCTACCAGCTCTTTATGGGCCAGAAGAACGGCCATCCGGTCTCGGAAGCGATGAGCCGCGCGATGAAGCCGCTGCAGGAAAAGGGACATTTCACGCTGCGCGAGCAGATCAAGGCCATCTCCGAGGTGCCCATCGCATTCGAGCCGGGCACGGACTGGCTCTACGGCTTTGCCTCCGAGCTGACCGCCGGGCTGCTCGAAGTCATCGAAGGGAAGCCCGCAGAGCTCGTGATCAAGGAAGAGCTTTTCGAGCCGCTTGAGATGGATTCCTCCGCGAACTTTATCTTCGGCGACCTTGGCGAGCGCCTGGTCGCGAACTACTGGCTGGAGCGGGGTAAGAAGCTCGGCGAGCCGGGCGCCCTCAAGAAGGGCACGCCTGACCGGGACGCTTCGATGGTCGGCCCCCTGGGCACCGTTTCGGGCTTCCAGCGCGTCATCACGAACCCCTCGGACTATACGCACCTCATGCAGATGCTCGCGAACGGCGGCTTCTATAAGGGCGAACAGATCCTCGGGCGCAAGACGATCGACCTCCTCCGCACGAATACAATTACGGAGCGCATGATCGACGATGACTTCACGAACAACTACCTGGCCGGCTACGGTTACGGCTACGGCATGCGGACGCTCCTTGACAAGTATAAGGGCCACTCGAACGGCTCTCTCGGTCAGTTCGGCTGGACCGGCGGCTCGGGCACCTGGGCGGAAGCCGATCCTTCGGAAGGCACCTCCGTTGTCTACATGCACAACCTGCAGCCGAACCTCGAAGAGTACCATCACCTCCGGATGCGCGCGGCAGTGTACGCGTGCCTCGACTAAGGTTTCCTGATCCAGGGGATGAAAGGCCATTCTGTATGGACTATATTGCATTCTCAAGAAAGTTCTTTTCCGCAACAGCTTTCCCCGTCAACCTTTTGTACGAGGGGAAGCCGGTCTACTCCTCTCTGGGGGAGCAGATGGCCTTTCAGCCCGAGGATACCTGGACCGTATACCCGACCACACGAAACCCGGAGTTCAACGCCATCGATCCGGATCTCGAATACGGACATGTGCACATCGAAGGCACCGCATACGACCTTTTCCTCGGGCCGGTCTTCACAACGCCGGTTACGGAGGAGCTGGTCCATAAGTATCTGATAGATGCAAAAACGCCTCCCGAATACCGGGAGGCGGCTGAAGAGCTGCTCTATACCATTCCTGTCATCAGCCATCCGCAGCTCATCCGGTGCCTTCTGTTCCTGCATCTCTGCCTGAACCATAAGGACGAAGACATCCTGGGCTATTACGGGGAAGACAGTCAGGCTGCTTCAGAGCGCGGCAGCGCGCTCGTGAACGCTTCCGTGGATGCAAAAGAAAATGCAAGGACAAGAAGCACCTATGATTTTGAGCAGGAGCTGTATCACTATGTGGCGCAGGGTGATCCCAAACGCCTGAAAGCGTTCCTTGAGGAGACCAGGACGTACCCCTCGGAAGGGAAGACCGCGCGTACTCCTCTCCGCCACGCGAAGAATACGTTCATCGGCCTCACCGCCAAGGTCTGCACAGAGGCGGCCATCCCGGGCGGCGTGGATGCGGAGCGGGCATATCAGCTGTCAGACCTTTACATGCTGGAGTGCGAGCAGATGCAGACCATTGAAGAAGTCCACAGGCTGCAGCTGATCATGCTGATGGACTTCTGCGAACGCTGCGGCGCGGCAAGGCTTCCCAAGGGGATCTCCGGGGAAGTGTACCGCGCCATGGTCTATATACAGAATCATACCAATGAGTCCATCGGCATCGACGACGTGGCCGGGGAGGTCCGCCGTTCGGGCTCCTATCTCATGCGCCGCTTCAAGGCGGAGCTTGGCATGAGCATCGGCGAATACATCACAAAGTGCAAGATGGAAGAGGCGTGCAGCCTCCTGACCTACGGCGACCGGTCCCTTGCGGACATCAGCGCTTATCTCGGCTATTCCAGCCAGTCCTATTTCCAGAATGTTTTCAAAAAGCAGTACGGCGTGACACCGCTTCAGTACCGAAAAGAGCATCAGCAGAGAACGTGATCTCCTTCACTGAGCGTACAGGTCCTGCCGTCCGGAAGCGCAGCCTCGCAGACCGTCCCCTCCGGGACGCTGACTTTAAGGGTAAAACGGTCCTCTGCCTGCTCCCACCGCATATGTATGAGTCCGTAAGGACAGCGGTGTTCACATTCCGCATAAGACAGTCCTCCGCCGGGGACCGGCCTCACCACGAAGCGCCGGTATCCCGGCTCTTTCATTTCAAGACCGCTGATCCATTTGCCTGTAAACGTTCTTGTCATAGGTTTATTCCCTGATTTATGGTTTTATTCCCCGATCATCAGATGATACTGTACGCCCGGAAGGTCTCCCAGCATGTTGAAATATACACTGTCCCCGCGCTGCTCTCCGCGTACTTCGCCGAGGGGCGTGCCGGAAGGGTCCAGTACCGTAAGCCTTGCGGCATGTGCCTTGACCTCAAGACTCCCCTCCAGCGTTTCCGCAAACAGCTTCCCGTCCTTCCGCACCATGGTGAACTGAAGGCCAGGCATCAGCTCGGGACCGGGGCTCATGCTTTCCGCATCCGTCCCCGTGGTCCCGACCGCGGTCAGGAGGAATTCCTTTGCGCTGTCCAGCCGGTCCTCACGTAGCGGCAGGAGCGCCAGGCTGATGCGCTCGTTTGCAGCCTTCACGGCGATCCTTTCGGAAAGGACGGTCTCTTTTTCCGGCGCGCCGCTGAAATAGCTTAAGCTTTCCGTCCGGACCCGGAACCGTGAATGGTCAGGGTCGAACGTGATCTCCCCGGTGTCGGAGACGAGCGCGCCGTTCACAAGGCCGCAGTCTTCGGGCATGACGCCCCAGGCCTTCATGGAAGCGTCCAGAATGGCCGCAAATTCGTGGTAATCGCCGTAATGCGCCGTCTCTGCAATATTCGTAAGGACCAGCGCCTGATCGCTCAAAAAGGCCCCTTTTTGAAGCTCACGGCCGCCCTCTGCCGCCTTCGCGAGCCGCTCTGTCTCCATGACTCTCCGCTTAGCGTCGCGGTACGGCGACCAGGCGTAATACACGCCGTGCTTTGCGTGGCGGAGGTCGCCTCCGTTTAAGAAGCCCGCGTTCAGGGCGACATTGGCGTCTCCCACATAGACGCCTCCGCTTTCAAGGAAAACGTTCCGGAAAGCCGTCACGTAGGGCAGGAAGCACATGGGCATGGCGTTGAAGTTCGGGAGCGTCTTCCAGTCGTTCGCTGTATAAACCACTTCCGCGTAGGTTTTTGCCGGGGAGACCAGGCCCTTCAGGAACATGCTCGCAATAAACCCCCACTGGCAGATGAGCGCGGGGTCGTTGTACGCGTCAAAGACGTTCCGGATCTCGTCCGCGGGCTCATCGTCGGGATGCTCGGCTGTGTGATAATTATACAGGATCAGGCCGTCCCAGTCGTTCAGACAGGCGTATGCGGCCATCTGCACAAAGGCCGTGGAGTGGAACGGATGCAGGCCGTATTCATTCCATTCGCTGACCACAACGGGCTTGCCGTGGACCGCCGCAACAGATGCGAGACTCAGGAGCGTGGTGCCCATCGCGCCGATCCCCCGCTGGACCGTCAGCGGATTCGTGGAAACGTACTCCACGGGGCCGTAAACCATGTAGGTGTCGTTCTGCACCGGCAGGATCGGGTGGTTGAAGTAGCAGTTGTTTTCCATGAGGTCGCCGTCCGTATGCCCGTAGACGTCCGCAGCGCCGGCCATCAGGTTGCTTGCGACGATGGGCGCACGGACCCCAAGATCCCGAAGATACGCCTTCATCTCCCGGTAAAAACCGCGGTTGACCTCCGCACCGAACTCCATGAAGTCCTCATAGCGCGCCGGCCCTTCCGGTGCGTCCCACGGACCCATCGGCTCCCCAACGGACTGGTAGAAACCGCCCTCGATACCGCGGACCGTCCCTGCCGCGGGGTCTTCATCGTCGGAAAGGGCTGAGACGCCGTCGAACGTCCAGGCCTCCCGGAGTGCTTCGCGCGTCTCATACTTTGAAAGCAGGAATTCGCCGAAACGGCGGCCCACCTCGTCCCGGTAAGGCTTCATCTCTTCGCCCCGGTCCGCGCCGTTGTTTCCCTTGATGGCCGATTCTTCATTGTTGATCTGGACGGTCATGACCGCTGGGTCGTCCTTAAGCGCGAGCCCTGTGTATGGATTCACGTGGGTAAGGAGCTCCCGGGCGTATTCTTTCTGAAGCTCGATGAGCCGCCGGTTGTACATGGGGTACCGCTTCATGCAGGAAGGGACGTTTCCTGGATAGGTGAGGCCGTCCGCTTCCATAAACGCGCGGGCCACGATCAGGTCGATATGCAGATAGATCCCCTTCTCCTTGAGCTTCGCGATCAGGTAATCAAAGCGGTCCAGGCCTTCCGGATGGAACAGGTGGCTGGTGCCTTTATCATAGTCGAGGAGCGGAGCCTTCCTGTAGCTCGACCAGTTTCCGGCGCCGTCGCCTAAAGGCGCGTCCGCGGCGTGCAGGCGGATGACGTTGACGCCCATGCCGGCAAAGCGCGCGGCCAGCTTCTCCGCGTCTTCATGGGAGGGCGTGTTGGACCGGGCGGCGATGTTGAAGCCGATAAACCGGATACGCTGTCCGTCTTCAAAGAAGAAATGTCCGTCCCGGGCCGTCACAAAGCCGTGCTTTCCGGCCGGCGCGTCCAAAAGGCCGGAAAAATCGAGTACGCCGCGGGCGGGTGCTGTGGGGCTGATGCTGATATGCTGCTTCATGGTTTATCTCCTTTATCTGTCTGCCTTGTTCTTCCGCGCGGCTTTCGCTTCCGCTTTCAGGCGTTTTTCTTCCTGCTTCGCAAGGTACTTCGCGTTTTCAGTTTCAAAATCGAGGCCCTTTTTCTCACAGCGCTCCCTGAGGTCCCGAATCCGGTTGGCCTCCGCCTCTTCACGCGCCTGTTCCTTTTCCTGCTCCTCCAAAACGGCGGGATCGATCCATTCTTCTCCCTTCGCGAGCATCGCCTGCTTCTTTCTCTCCATGAGATCCGCGTTGATCTTCGGCAGATGTTTTTCGATGTCCACAAACGGGAGGATCACGATGTTTACGAGGGCGATCAGGAGCTCGATGCCGTAGAACGCGACGCCCAGCACCTTGAGGGCCGCAGCAGGCTGGAAGCCGGTGCTGTTTGCGTCAAAGCCGACCACGGTCAGGATCTTTTCGTAGAGGCCGGCCATCGGCGCGTAAAGAACGCTTCGGAGCGTTCCGATGATGGCCACCGCGAGCAGGCCTTCCAGCCGGTAGCCGGAGGAATGCTCCACGCTGTCAAAGCAGGAGGCTGTAAGGGCGCCCAGCATGTAGGCAATGGGGATATAGCCGGTCTGCTTCAGGAAGCCGGCGATATAGGCCACCGGGACGCTGGTCGGGAACAGGATGCCGATCACACTGGACACGAAGATGATGCAGTAGCCTGCCAGCGTGGTGTTCCGGATGCCGTATTTCCGGGTCAGCGGGTAGGCGATGAACGCGCCGATCCCCAAAGGCACGCCGGTCAGGATCGTGTAGATCATGAACAGCGACTGATCGTGGATGCCGTCCAGCACGTAAGAGACGAAATAATACTGGACGTTCGTGCCGCGGAAGTTTTCCGCAAGGCCGGCCAGGGTCGCGGAGACCAGCATCAGGACGTAGTATTTGTCGTGGAACAGGGCTTTGAACTGTTCTTTGACGGGGATGTCGTTCGCATTCTCCGACATCTCCTGCGCATCCTCCATGACACGTTCGCGGGTATAGAAATATTCGACAAGAAGGAGGGGGATCGCCAGTACGGTCATGCCGCAGATCATGTACCAGAAGGAATTCAGCGTCTGGTCCGGTTGGATCACATAGGGCAGCAGGACACTGTTGATCACCATGCCGATCAGGGTGCCGGAGATCAGCGTCCAGCTGAGCTTTCGGGCGAACGCGACCTTTTCCCGGTCGATCAGGTTGCGGCTCGTAAGAGAGACGATGTCGTTGTTGAAGATATAGTAGAAGCTGGTACCCAGCAGGTTATAGACCACATAGGTGATAAAGAAATAGACCCAGAAGCTGCTTTCGGAGCTGGGAGAAGGCTTATAAAACATCAGGACGCCGGTGACGATCCCGACAAAGCCGAAGATCAGATACCAGGGGCGCATGCGGCCCTGGCGGGATTTGGTATGCTGCATGAGGTAGCCGGTCAGGAGGCCCATCGGCATGGCGAGGATACGCGTGCCCAGGGCGACCCAGTAGTAGACCGTACCGAGATGCTTATAGGCCTCTCCGGTCACGTCGCCGCCCACCGCCATGGACATCTGCTTCATGATGTAGATCTCGAGAAGCGAGGCGATGGTGTTGATCAGCATGATCAGGCCGAGCGGGCCGACCACGTGCCCGAGGACCAGCTCCTTCATCGTCACCGTGCGTGTTACGGCTCTGCTGTCCATACAGGGCTTCTCAAAAAGACCCTTGCTTAAAAACGTGCGCTTAGCTTTCATCTCCGTTCTCCTTTTGGTATGAATGCTTATCTTATGCGTATCGTAGCGCACTTTCCGGATAAAGGATTGCAAAAAAGCGGACGGGATTGTAAAATTCCGTCCGCTTTTATTATCTAATGACCGTACAGTCAGGCTTCATTAACGAGCTTACCCGTAATATACTCCGGTACCAGTGCGAACATCAGCGTCCCCGGGCCGGAGCGTTCGATCTCCCGCCGGATATATTCGTCATCGTCCGTGAATTTCCGGCTCAGCTCTTCCGAGATCCGGTACACAGTCGCCCGATCCTCTACAAACTCGATCCTGCCGAAGACGATGACGGACCTGATGTTCAGCGCCCATTCACCGTCTTTACGGAAGCCCTGGTCATACACGCAGAAAGACGCCTTATCATGGCGCTTCATGGCGTCGATCTTGTGGCCTGTTTTCCCACCGTGAAAATAAAGCTTCCCGTCTGCCTCGCAGTAATAGTGGTTAATGGGCATGCCGTATGGATAATCATCGTCGCCAAGGACGGAAAGAACGCCCCTGAGCTCGGTCTTCAGAATGCTGACGCATTCTTCTTGGGACAGCTGCTGTTTCTTTCTGAGCATTTCTCTGAACATAAGCGATCTCCTTTCACTGTTTCCTTCAATGGGACTGATGGCAGTCTTACTTTTATCTCTCAGATGAATATCAGATAATAGCATCATCCAGCAGGAAATCAATGATGCCGATGTTGAGCACGCCATTCTCGTCATACCAGCGCTTCCGAATATCGTAACGGACAATAATCTTCGGGAAAGAATCTCCGGTAAGAGAGAAAGGCTTGTTTTCGGCGGCAATCTTAGCCTCGTTTTCCATAGCATAAGCAGATTGAATATAAGTCTTTTTGCCGCCGCGTATGGCAATAAAATCTATCTCCCTGGGGACCTGGACGGTCTGCCCGGCTTTATTTTTTTCAGTGCCGTACACAATGCCGATATCGACCTGACATCCGCGAATACGAAGATCATTGTAGATGATATTCTCCATGATACGGGTCATTTCCTGCTGACGAAATCCGATCCTTGCATTCCGAAGTCCGAGATCATCGCAGTAATACTTGTTGGGGAAATCAAAATAGTCTTTGCCTTTAACATCATAGCGCCGGCATTCCTCAAACAGATAGGCATCGATTAAATGACCGATATATGCCTTTACAGTATTAGCTGCAACAGTATCCTCTCCGGCAAGCCTCTGTCTGGAATTCAGAGAATTGGCGATATTATTCGGGTTGGTAAGCGATCCGACAGAGGAGCATAAAAGATCCAAGGCGGCAGACAACACATCTTCCCGCTTGATCTTTTTACGTTCTACGATATCTTTCAGATAGACCTCCGAAAAAAGTGCCTTCAGGTAATCCATCTTTGCGGCATCATCCGGTCTTGAAAGCACCAGAGGCATACCTCCGTAGAAGGCATAGTTGTCAAAGGCGTCAGTCCTGTCTCCGCCTGCAAAGGCATAGTATTCCGAAAAGCTTAAGGGATGTACCCGGATATCGTCGCTTCGTCCACGGAACTCTGTCAGGATATCGCTCGAGAGCATTCTGGAATTGCTGCCGGTCACATAGATGTCCAGATTAGGGAGGGTTTTCAGGTCGTTAAGTGCATCATAGAAAGTAATGGCTTTCCCTTTGGGGTTATAGGGATTCGGAACCTCATCAGACATCTGGATCTCGTCCACGAACAGATAAAACCGGTCAGGACTGCCTTCGACGTGCTCCCGAACCTCTTTTGCCAATTCAAGCGGATTCCTGTAACGGATATCTCTGGCAAGATCCAGTTCATAGGAAAGGATGTGGTCCTCCTTCACCCCCTGCTCCAGAAGATAGTTTCTGAAGATGGTGTGCAAAAGGAAGGACTTCCCACATCTGCGGATTCCGGTAATGACTTTGACCTGACCATCCCACATATAGGAAACCAGTTTTTTCAGATATAGGTCACGTTTAATCTCCATAAGGCCCTCCGTTGAGAAGTCAGCTAATATATTATTCAACTTCTCAACGAAAATTATACATGTAAAGAAAAGAAATGTCAATGTGTCCATTGAGAACTTGGCCAATAAACTATCCAAGTTCTCAATGGACATAATACACCTGCATGAAATATCCCCGGAAACAGCAATATTCCCGGGGATTTTCGATTTATGCACAGCCTCTATGGGTTTCGGAACGGTTCTTCCCGTCACTCCACCACCGTAATGATATCGGAGAGCAGATAATGGAACGTAGGGTAAGACGTTTTTTCATTCTCAATGTAAGCGGTCCTCAGGTCCCGGGTGTCGCTGGCGTCGTCGGGATCAACGCCCGTGTAGTCACCCCGGAACACAAAATCGCCGTTCCCGTGCCTGAACTGTTCGATGGCGGCGTCCATAGCCTTCTCAGTCCCGGGCGCCGCAATATGCTGGTTCAGATCAGTCATCTCTACCCATCCGTTTTCAAATCCCGCGGATACGTCTGTTCCGTGAATGCGGCCGGAGACGACGGATTCGATCTTTTTGTCGGCCAGGACCGCTTCAACAGCCGCGAGCACATACGGTTCCCATGAGATCCTTGCGGTCACGAGAGACGTACCGGGGCCGACCTCCGACATGCTCTGATTGAAGCCGATAAAGTAAACGGCCCGGTTTTCAAGAGCTTCCTCGCAGGCGATGGCCGGACCGATGGTGTCCGTGTGCTGGGAAATGATCACGCATCCGTCTTCGATCAGCTTCTCCGCCGCGCTTTTTTCCTGTGAATAGCTGCTCCAGGTCTCTGTGTAATAAACGCTCATTACAGCCTGAGGCACCACGGAGCGGACGCCCAGCAGGAAGGCGGTGTAGCCGGATATGACTTCCGACGTGGGAAAAGCCGCCACAAAGCCCACTTTGGCCTCACCTTCCGTGATGGTTCCCGCCGAGATCATCTGACGGATCTTCATACCCGCCGCGATCCCGCTTACATACCGCCCCTGGTAGGCTTCCCCCTTGAACGTGTGGTAATTCTCCGGAACTGTCTGACCGCTCATGTCCATATAGGACGTCTGACAGAACTGGATCCCAGGGTATTCCGGCGCCAGTTCCTTCACAAGCTCACTGTAGCCGTTGAGAAAAATGATGTCGCAGCCCGAATCGGCCAGCTGCCTGAGCGGTTTTTCCATTTCATCGTCGAGAACGTTGCTGCGCGTCAGGATCTCCACCCGGTCTCCGTATTTCTTCTCCACAGCGTCCTTCGCAAGAGAAAAATTATAAGTATACGGCGTGCTTTCATCGTTGTCGTAGATGAAGCCGATCTTCAGATGGTCCTTCCCGCCGGAAAGATTTAAAAGCCGGAAGCAGCAGATAAAAGCAGCCATGACGACCAGACAGGTCAGCGCAGTCACGATATAAACCCGCTTCATTCCTCCGCTCCTTTCTCACTTGCGGAAGTGTCCTTCCCGCCGTTTTTCATCTCTTCAGCCTGGATCTTTTTGTCCTCCTCGACCCGGCGTGAGAGCTCCTCCTGCCCTTTCTGATCCGCCTCAAGGATCTCCGCACGCTTCTCAGCATAGATCTCGTCCAGATTGATCACACCCTTGTCGACCAGGCGGAGAAAAGCATCCAGAGCCTCGGGATCGAACTGCGTACCCCGGCCGCGCGTCATTTCGTTCATGACGTAGTCGGTGTCCATATGATTGCGGTAGACACGGTTAGAGGTCATCGCATCGAAAGCGTCCGCAACGCCGATGATCCGGCCGAATAACGGGATTTCCTCCCCCTTGAGGCCGTCGGGATAGCCGCGGCCGTCGTAGCGTTCATGGTGATACCGCGTTCCGTCCACCACGTGCTCGACCAGCGTGAAATCCTTCAGAATCTCCGCCCCGCGCATAGTATGGTCCTTCATTGTCTTATATTCCTCATCGGTCAGCCGTCCCACCTTGTTCAGCACACTGTCGGGAACAGCGATCTTGCCGATATCGTGCAGCTGAGCGGCTTTCTTCAGACTGGACAGCATTTTACTGCGCTGCCACCATTTGAAGCAGTTCATCTCTTCCGCGATCAGTTCTGCATACTTCGCAACGCGTGTGGAATGCTGATGGGTGCGAACGTCCTTGGCGTCGACCGCATTTGCGATTGCCGCAACGGTCTCGTTGGCCATGTTCAGCTTGATCTGCTGTTTGTTCAGCTGCCTCTGCACCACGAACCAGGTGAACCAGATGATGAACAGGGAAAGAA
The DNA here is from genome assembly GCA_017441825.1 of Lachnospiraceae bacterium. Classification (GTDB taxonomy): domain Bacteria; phylum Bacillota; class Clostridia; order Lachnospirales; family Lachnospiraceae; genus UBA1267. The sequence goes on along the minus strand of JAFRVD010000040.1, from coordinate 6,918 downwards.
GCAGCAGCATGTAGATCCGAAAGCCCTGCTGTTCATAGAAGCCGCCTTCTTTGACCAGTTCAAACTTACGTTCCTCCAGGATCTGCCCGCCGGCACTGTCGAAAATGCCCAGGCGGAAGGTGTAATCGCCCGCAGGGAGATTGACGTAAATAATGTTGTTCAGGCTGTTCTGGGGCACGACTGTCCACTGGACGTCATAGCCTTCCAGCAGATAGCCTACATTGGGCTCCTGAATGGTATAATTCAGGATCTCCGGCGCGAGCTCCACCCGGCTGACGCTCTGGCCCACCGTGATCGCTCCCGTGCGCGCCGGAGGCTGCAGCACGCCGTCCAGGCGGACAGAAGCCAGCTGCATCCGGTAAGGGCGCATATCAGTGTTGTATTTTTCCACGTCGATGATATAAACACCCGTGTCGCAGGGAAGGAACAATTCGTCGTTTCCATCGTAATAGCTCCAGGAATTGGCGGTCAAAGAAGCGCCCAGTCCCCTGCGTGCGTCCAGAAGCTCCCAGGACATATCCTCACCCGCGACCAGCTCATCCCGGTCAACCACATAGATTCCGGCGCTGGACATGACGAACAGCGTGTTCTCATCTTTTACCCAGATATCATAGTTATTGAAATAGGGGAATTTGTCCAGCATGCGGACGGAATAGTCCGGCTCCATATAGCACAGGCTGTTGCTGGTCACGAGGAACACGCCCTCGGATTTCGGGTCCTTGATCGTACGCAGGATGACGCCGCTGCTGAGCCCGTCTTCCCGGGTGATCATATCCGCTACTTCTCCGTCCTTCAGTACGGCAATTCCATCGCCGTCCGTACCCGCAAGGATCGTGCCGTCGCTTTGCTTGGTCAGGGTCAGGATCATGGAGTTGATCAGGCCGTCCTCGTTGCGGATGGTCCGCTGGATCTCATGGTCCCGGATATAGCTGATCCCGGTATCGCCCGCCGCAAGGATCGTACCGTCTGAAAGACCCATCACGATTCTTGCGCGGTTACCGAAGCTGCCGTTTTCCGCATTGTATTCCCAGATCCCGCCGTCCGGCGCAAATTCCATGAGGCCGCTGCCGTAAGTGCACACCCAAAGATGATCCTGTCCGTCCACATACATGCAGCGGATGCGTTTGCCGTCGAGCGCAGCGGTCAGGTCATTGTCGATCTGGCTGCGGCAGGCTTCGTCAACCACGTCCAGGCCTTTGTCGGTGCCGATGTAATAGCAGTCCTGCCAGAAGACGATGGCGTTGACTACCCGGCGGTCCATGCCGATGGCGCTGTACACGTCCTTGAAGGGAGATCTGGCCAGACGCAGGAGGCCGAGCCTCGAGGACGTGAACCAAAGATTGCCCTGGTAGTCATACAGCATATTGTCTATGGAGTTGTTGAAGTCATTCGTGTTCAGTTTGTGATAGCCGGCGGAGTCCAGATATGACACGCCGCTGTCAGTGGAGATGAACAGCGTTCCGTCGTCCAGGTAGTTCAGATTGTTGATGCTGTTCACGTCCTCGCAGGTCATGACGTCAAGCGGCTCGAAGCCGTCGCCGGAGACGTCGTAGCCGTAGATGAGATTGGTGGAAGTGCCCACCATCAGCGTCCCGTCAGGTGCGAAGGCACAGCAGTTGAACTGATCCTGTCCTTCCTCAAGCTGCAGCATGTTTTGGACGAGCCCTTCCTTTAACAGGAAAAGCCGCCCGTCGGAGGTGATGGCTGCCACATGTCCGTGCTGGTCGGCGGCAATGCTGTCGACGTAATTTACTTCCTGCAGGACATTGGCGGCCGCGAGGCCGTTGTTCATCACGAGGATCTGCAGGCCTGCGGTGGTGCCCACGTAATAATATCCGTCGGAGGCGCGGATGACGCAGCGCACGGAATTTGACGGAAGGCCGCCGGATTCGTCGAGCACGTTCACCACCTTTTCACGGATCACGATGGCCAGTCCGTTGTCGTTGGTACCGGTCCACAGACGGCCTTCCTCATCTACATAAAGACAGTTCACGTTTTTGACGGCTTCATAATCATCCACCCAGCGGAATTCCCGCCCGTTGTAGCGGTACAGGCCGGCGTAGGTGCCGATCCAGAGGACGCCGTCGTTGGTCTGGGCGATATCGTTAGCTTCGCCGCAGGGCAGGCCGTTGGAGCTGCTGTATACACTTTGGACGTAATCGTTGTAGTCTGTGGTCTCGGCAGAAGCCGAAGCTTTTGCAGGGTAAGAGACGGACAGTCCCAGGGCCAGGGCCAGAATCACCGCGGCGGTCCCGCTCCCGCTCCGGTGCACGATCTCCGTTTCGCTGCGGTTGCCGCTCCAGCGCCGGATCAGAATCACCAGATACACGATCGCTATCGTAACGATCTTGTCAACAAATTCAAGCGCCAACTGGCCAAGAATGCAGCACAACAAAGCCGGCCATTCCTTGTCCGTGAGATAGTTGATCACGCCGTCGCCCCATTTGTTTCCGGTGTAGCCTCCGGAGAGCAGCAGATTCAGCGGCACAGACACGACCAGCGCTGTGAGCATGGCAAGAGAAGCGGCCTTCATAAAGCCGTAGAACTGATCAAACCAGTTCCTGTGCGCCGCGACCCCGACGATAACGCCTAAAGCAATGCTGGTCAGCGCATAAGCTGCCGAAAAATGATTCACCACGCTGTACGCGAGATTTCCGGCTAAGCCTACCATCGCGCCGCACACCGGACCGGCCATATACGCGCACAGTACCGTGCCGAATGAATCGGCCCACATGGGAAGCTCCAGATTCACGGCCAGGAACCTTCCTCCCACATTCAGGCATACACACATCATTATAAACAGAATGATCCGCCAGGTTTTCCAATTCTTCATATTCTTTGATCTCCTCCTGCATTACGCAGAGAACGATTCCGATTTTCTTATTCCCAGTTTTTTAGTTTAATTGATTTCTGCCGGAGTTTCAAGGGCAGAAACAGGTTTTTTCATTTTTTATTGTTGGGCCGCCGGCTCCGTAACGCGAAAATCGCAGGTCCATATGGACCTGCGATCATCATATTCAATATGCAAAAAGTGATTTCCGATATTATCCCTAATGGAGTGAGGATTTGCCACATATGTGCGCGGTAACAAAGAGCTTTACTCTTCCGTAAAATCTGTATCCATCGTCACCTGCAGTGTATAGTCCGGGAACGCTTTCTGAACGTTGGCAACTACTTCGTTATACACCGCTCTCCGATCCTTCGCGTCAAAGCTGATCACGATATCGAAGCGTATCTTTTTCCCATCCTTTGTGAGATAGAAGCCGTGCATCTGCCTGACGTGCTCATGGGAAAAGACGATCTCTTCGACCTTCCGCTTTGCCTCTATGACCTCCTCATCCTTCGTGTTCACCGAATAAACGCCGATGGCCGTCAGGATGACGTGATGTTCGGCATATACCGCCATCTGAATGTTCCGGATCATCTGGTCCAGCTGGTCTGCGGAATAGGTATCCGGGACTTCGATGTGGATGGAGCCGTTCCAGGTATCGGGACCGTAGTTATTTAAGACCAGATCATATGCGCCTTCCACACCCGGGAAGCTCACGACCGTTTCGTGGATCTCTTTTGCAAGCTCCGTATCATTGCGCTCCCCAAGGATCTGGGAGATCGTATCCCGCAGCATTTCGATGCCGGATTTGATGATGATGACGGAGATGATCGCGCCGAGCCATGCCTCGAGGGAGACGTGGAAGATCATGAAGATCCCTGCCGCAACCAGCGTCGAGGCGGAAATGATGGAGTCCAGTGTAGCGTCCTCGCCGGAATTGATCAGGGAATCCGAATTCACCCTGACACCCACACTCTTGACGTAGCGGCCCAGCAGGATCTTTACTACTACCGCAACGCCAACAATGATCAGTGAGACCGTATTGTAGTCCGGCGTCTCCGGGTGGATGATCTGCTTGACGGATTCCACAAAGGACGTGATACCTGCGTACAGCACGATCACTGAAATGATCATGGCGCTCAGATATTCGATCCTTCCATAGCCGAACGGATGCTTTTTGTCAGGTTCCTTAGCCGCAAGCTTCGTCCCGACGATCGTGATCAGGGAACTCCCTGCATCGGAAATATTGTTGACCGCATCCAGGACGATGGCAATGGAGTTTGTCATCAGGCCGATCACAGCTTTAAACCCGGCAAGAAATACATTGGCGATGATCCCGATGATACTGGTCTTTATGATCGTTTTTTCGCGGGACGCTTCCACTCTATCCATAAATTTCTCCTGAAATTACGCTTTGTTGAATTTTCCTTTCGGCTGCTTACAGCGCAGCCGCAACCGCGTCTCTGACTTCCTTCATATCCACGGTAGGCTCGAATCTTGCGACGACCTTGCCTTCCCGGTCGATCAGGAATTTCGTAAAGTTCCAGCCGATATAGGTTTTATCGCCGTATTTCTTATTATTCATGGCGGCGAACTTATTCAGCGCCGCATTTTTGAGGCCCTTGCCGAAGCCTTCGAAAGGCTTCTCCGACGCCAGCCAGGCGAACAGCGGATCGGCGGTCTCGCCGTTCACGTCGATCTTCTTAAACTGCGGGAATTCGGTGCCGAACTTGATGGTGCAGAAATCGTGGATCTCGTCATCGCTGCCGGGTGCCTGGTTCGCGAACTGATTGCAGGGGAAATCCAGGATCTCGAAGCCCTGGTCCTTCATGTCCTTATACATCTCTTCCAGCGGTTCATAATGCGGGGTAAAGCCGCAGCCGGTAGCCGTATTGACGATCAGCAGGACCTTGCCCTGGTACTCTGACAGGCTCACGTCGTTCCCCTGTCTGTCCTTCACTGTGAAATCATAAACTGTCTTCATTGTGCCGCTCCTTTCGGTCATTTGTTGTTTCTGTCACGCTGGCTGTCCAGCAGCTCATACAGCAGAGAATAAAGCTGCTGCGCCTTCTCCTGCGGCAGGTCAATACAGCCTGCTACCTTCCCGGGAACATCCTTTGCTTTCTCCTGCAGGGCTTTCCCTTCTTCGGTGAGGGTGATCACGACTACGCGGTCATCCTCCTCGCTCCGCTTTCTTTCGACATATCCTGCCTGCTGCATCTTTTTCAGCAGAGGAGAGAGGGTCCCGTTATCCAACATCAGTTTTTCGCAGAGCTCGCCGACCGTGATCCCGTCCTTCTCCCACAGCACAAGGAAAACAATGTACTGTGTATAAGTAAGTCCCAGAGGCTTCAGCCAGGGAGTATACAGACTGATCACACTCCTGGATGCCGCATAAAGCGGAAAACAAACCTGATTGGCCAGCTTCATTGCCTCATGATAATCGTACTCCACAGGATACACCTCCTCTCTATGTTTGATGCGATTATATTTTATCAAATATATTTACCGCTGTCAAGAGGTTGGTCTGATGATTTCCATAGAGACGCACTCATCTGTACTTCCCGTTTTTTTCGCCTCGTCCTTTTGGACGTAACCGTCCTCAGATCTGAATACCATGGTGTCGCTCTTTCGATCAATCTTCCAGAAAAGCATCGATGTCTTCCATCTCATCCACCCATGAATGATCATACTTTGATCCTTTCATGATACTGCCACACTTCGGACAGGTCTTATAAGGCTTTTCCGAACTGTAACCGCAGGTGGAACATACATATTCATCCTTCCTGAAAATGTGTGTATGTTTGGTCCAGCTGGCCTTGTTGTTTCTCATAAGCATCAATTCTATCCCCTCAAAACAAAATAGCCAATTCTCAAGTCGCAATGCTCCATACCATTTCCATGCAGATTACAAATGCCACGTTATGCAATTGGCTCATTCGCTCACAGCATCGATCTGCCTCTTCATCTCCCTGACGACTTCCCGGATGCTTTTATTGTCCGTGTCGATGACGATATCGCCCGGGCAGGGCGGAAGATGCAGCCAATAATAATTCGTTTCGCCTTTATCGCCGCGCCTGTCGTGCCGGTTTTTCAGCGTTTCCTCTGAACAGGTGAGCGTAAAGGCGATGGTTTCATAATCCCCGGCCGTGATCCCATTCAGAATGTTTTCACGGATTTTTGCGTCTGTCAGCACCACCGACGTAAAGAACACATATTCAAAATCTGACTCTAAATAATTGGCCAGAACAAAGGACATGCTCCTGTCCCCGTTCCGCAGGCGTTTGTCCGCCACGGAAAAGGGATGTACGCACCAGCACCAGTCCCCGTCCAGATATGCGCTGTTGTCGTAGCTTTCAAAGAGCCTTGTGCCCACTGCACTCTTGCCCACGCAGGGAGACCCGCTGATGAGGATCAGCTTCTTTTTCATGGCGGTTTCCTCCTGAAAAGAACCGAATCATTGTTCTACGCAAAATCCGAACAGCGGATCACCGTTATCTTCCGTACCATACCGCACCATGCCGCCCTTCTCCATGGCCCGGGCGGAAGCGATGTTCTCTTTGGCACAGCCGCCGTGCACACCGGAAAGCGCATAGTCCTCCACCGCGATCCGCAGCAGCTCCCTTACGCATTGGGTCCCGTATCCCCGATTTCGGTATTCTTCATCCAGCAGGATGAAGATCTCAGGCTCCGCATGATTCCTTCTGCCGTCCAGCCCACACCAGCCCATAATTGTTTCCGGATGATCCTTCCCGCACACCGCAAGGCAAAGATGCTGGATACAGCCTTTCGCGTTTCTTTCGTAATTCCCGCGCATATAAGCGATGGCTTCCCGCGCCTCCGCCTGCGTAAGCGGATGATGATCGGAGGGCCAGGTCCGGGCGACTTCGATCAAGTCGTCTTCTGTGACGAAATGAAGGATCAAGTTTTCTGCCTGAAAATCCTGATAATCCATAATAATCCTCTGGTATTTGTATCCGTCCGGAATCCTGATTTAAGCCCTGATATGCTCATCTTTCGGGCGCTCGACAAGCTCAGATACGTTATTCACATTCCCCTCCGCAGCGAGGATCATATCTCCCCGGTTT
>JAFRVD010000039.1 GCA_017441825.1 Lachnospiraceae bacterium | reverse complement strand
TTCCTGAGGAATATTACGGACCTTTAGCTCAGTTGGTTAGAGCAACCGGCTCATAACCGGTCGGTCCCGGGTTCGAGTCCCTGAAGGTCCACTCGATCCCCCTAAAATTGAACAGGGGGCCTTAGCTCAGCTGGGAGAGCGCTTGCCTGACGCGCAGGAGGTCACAGGTTCGAGACCTGTAGGTCCCACTCATCATACCGGATCAGTTTTCACTGATCCGGTTTTTTTGTTGCTGCGTAAGTGACGGCGGATGTCGGTCGCCATATGGTCCACTCCGGGGTACTGCACGAACGCGGCGTCAGGAAAATGTGTCTCTCCGTGCTAACGCTGCGTTTCCTACTCGTCGCATGCGGCTTATTCGCTGCAGCTCCTGCACGTTCGAAGCTACGCTTCTCACTGTCCGTTAGCCTCGCGAATCCGCACGTCCGAGACACATTTCTCCTTTCCGCCGCTGATCATCGTTGAGCTGTGCAAGACGATGGACCATATGGCCTCCCTTGCCCGCCTGATTATGGCAATAATCTGTTAATAAGATAATTCTCCGTGACTTTTTCAGGAGCAGTATGATATAGTTGAAAATAGATACAAGAAAGCGGAACCACAGGGGGATAATAAATATGAGTGAAGAAAAAAAGGAGCTTTCCCAGACCGATATCCGGAGAGCGAAGATGATGGAGGAGATGAAGGCGGCCTACGACGCCCTCCCGTACCCCGTACTCTACGGGGAGGAGGACATTGAGGTCACTGAGATGATGCTCCCCGCGGGAGACGGGGTCGGGCTCCGGACCTGGTTCACGAAGCCGAAGGAGAAGCAGGCCTGGCCAACCATTGTCCAGCGGTCGTGCTATGCGGATAACATTGAGATCGGCCGCGCGACGGCCCTCGAGTACGCGAAGCGGGGCTTCGCCTACGTCTTTCAGATGTGCCGGGGCACCGGCGGCAGCGAGGGTGTGTGGGAACCGAACGTCAACGACCGCGCCGATGGCCTCTCCCTCCTCCAATACCTTGAAGCACGCGACGACGTCCTCGTCATGGGCTACCAGGGCGGCAGCTACCTCGCGTTCACCGGCTGGATCATGGCGGACGCTGTACCTGAAAAGCTCAAAACGATGTACCTCACGGTATACGGCACGAACCGCCACACCTCTGCGTACAAGGACGGGTTGTTCCGCCAGGACATCCTGACTGCCTGGGCCATGGGGAACGCCGGAAGAAAGGTCGAGGCGGACTACCTCGAAAGCGCTGCGTACCGGCCCCAGGTCGAGGTCGATGAAGCTCTCTGGGGCGGAAAACTCCAGTGGTACCGCGACTGGATCACGAACACGTCGCGGACTGATGAATACTGGAAGGAAGGCCTCTGGAAGCAGCTCCGCGAAATTCCCGAGAAGGTGACGTATCCCGTATTTATTGTGGAAGGCTGGTACGACCACCATCTGGGCTCGGCCCTCCACGGCTACACGGCACTGAATCCGGAAGCCGTCGGGACGTCTACTCTTGAGATCGGTCCGTGGAACCACAGCTTCCAGCCGGCCATCTACGGCCACCCGGACCAGCAGAACGGGTGGAGCAGACAGGTCCCGGAGATGTTCGCCTGGTTTTACGAGATCCTCGTGGAAGGGAAGACGCCGGAAAGGAAGATCCGCTGGTATGTGATCGGCGCGGACAAATGGATCGAGCTTCCCGAATATCCGGTCCCGGTTGAGGCCGAAAAACGGTTGTACCTGGGGGAGGGCGGCACGCTTCTTCCTGAACCCGGAGAGCCCGCTGAACGCAGCTACACGTACGACCCGGAGGACCCGGTGCGTTCCCACGGCGCGGAATCCCTCTTTGCGTCCCAGCAGGAGGTCGGTTCGCGGCTGCAGCCGGGGCCCGACTCAAGGCCGGATATTATCAGCTTTGTGTCAGAGCCCCTCACTGAAGACCTCACGATCCTCGGAAAGCCTGCCGTGGAGCTCTATGTACGTTCGGATGCCGAAGACACCTGCTTTACCGTAAAGCTCATGGAGGTCTTTGAAAACGGCGAGGCCTACAACATCCGGAACGGCATCACCACTCTCGCGTACCGGAATGACTCTCCGGACCGCATCACGTATACGCCGAATGAGCTCGTGAAGATCCGGATCGAAACGTGGGACGTGGCGTGGATGCTGAAAAAAGGCTCGAGGCTCCGTGTGGACGTGAGTTCGTCGAACTTCCCGGAGTACGCGGTGCACCCGAACAAGGCGGGCGTCTGGTCGGTCATCCGTGAGACGGTGCCGGCTGTAGAGACGGTGTGCTACGGCGGGAAGACGCCATCGGCGGTGATCCTGCCCGTCAGGGCGTAAGAAGGCGTAAGCCGGAGGCTTTGCGGCACGAATGCGAAATATGGAACATTTTTAAAATATCTATTCAAAAACCACAGTGGATAGTGTATAATATTTAGTTGGCGGCCATGCTCGGGGGATTTTATCCCTTCCGGGACCCGGACGCGCAAGAACAGTCAGCAAAAACAATCAAATAAAGAGGAGAGAATCATGAACCTTTCACCGCTTCAGAAGGCAAGATACGAGTATACCCCCAAGCTTCCCGGCATGCTCCGGAACGGCATACAGGACATCTGCGTGAAGGAAGGCGCAGAGACCGAAAGCGTCGCGGATCAGGAAAAGATCAAGGCGCTGTTCCCGAATACCTACGGTAAGAAGGAGATCACCTTTGAAAAGGGTGAAAATACCGCGGCTCCCAAAAAGCAGGTCGTGGGCGTGATCTTATCCGGCGGGCAGGCTCCCGGCGGACACAACGTTGTGTGCGGTATCTATGATGCGTTAAAGGCTGCAAGTGCAGAGAACGTGCTGTACGGCTTCAAGAACGGCCCGAGCGGACTTCTCGATGACGATTACCTGATCTTTGACGACCAGTATATCAACGAATACAGAAATACCGGCGGCTTCGATATCATCGGCTCCGGCAGGACCAAACTCGAGACTGAAGCGCAGTTTGAAGTTGCGGCGGAGGTCTGCAAAAAGCACGGCATTACGGCGATCGTGATCATCGGCGGCGATGACTCCAACACGAACGCGGCGGTGCTCGCGGAGTACTTCGCGGCGCATGAGACGGGCGTGCAGGTCATCGGGTGCCCGAAGACCATCGACGGCGACCTGAAGAACGAGGACATTGAGTGCTCCTTCGGCTTCGACACGGCTACCAAGACCTACAGCGAGCTCATCGGCAACATCGAGCGTGACTCGAACTCCGCGAAGAAGTACTGGCACTTCATCAAGGTGATGGGCCGTTCCGCATCCCACGTCGCACTGGAGTGCGCACTCGAGACGCAGCCCAATATCTGCCTGATCGGCGAGGAAGTGGCTGAGAAGAAGATGTCCATCGCGGAGATCACGAACTATATTGCGGACGCTGTTGAAAAGCGCGGCAACCAGGGCCTGAACTTCGGCGTGGCCATCATTCCCGAAGGCATCGTGGAATTTGTTCCGGAATTCTCCGCCCTCATCAAGGAGATCAACGAGCTTCTGGCGGGCAGCAAGACTGAAGAATTCAACGCGCTTCCCGACTGGGCCGCAAAGTATGAATTCATTAAGAAGGGCCTTACGGCAGAATCGTTCGCAGTATTCGACATTCTTCCCGCAGGCATCCAGCAGCAGCTCTTCCTGGAACGCGACCCTCACGGCAACGTCCAGGTATCCCTCATTGAGTCCGAGAAGCTGTTCTCCGAGCTTGTGAAGAACGAGCTTGCGAAGAGAAAAGCGGCAGGCACCTACAAGGGCAAGTTCGGCCAGCAGCACCATTTCTTCGGCTATGAAGGCCGCTGCGCATTCCCGTCGAACTTTGACGCGGACTACTGCTACTCCCTGGGCTACAACGCGTTCATGCTCATCCAGTACGGTTACACCGGATATCTTTCCAAGGTCTCCAACCTCGTGAAGCCGGCGGAAGAGTGGGTCGCGGGCGGCATGCCCATCACGAAGATGATGAACATCGAGCGCCGGAACGGCGAGGACAAGCCCGTTATCCGGAAGGCTCTGGTTGAGCTTGACGGCAAGCCGTTCAAGTACTTTGAGGCGCATCGCGACGAGTGGGCTGTAGGCACCTGCTTCACTTACCCCGGCGCCATCCAGTACTACGGACCGGCCGAGGTCTGCGATATTACGACAAGGACACTGGCACTCGAGAAGGGCTGATGCCCTCATCCGTGCCCTCAGTTGCCCCTCATCCGGCTGCCACAGGGCTTTCCGTAAAGGAAAGCCCGGGCAGCCACCTTCCCTCGGAGGGGGAAGCCTGTGGGGTATTTGACAATTCATACAGGATACTATATAATCAATTTTCAGGTAGAATAGTGGCTTTTTTCTTCGTTTGAAAAGGTGGGTCAATATGGATCAGCGTTTCAGTCGTGCATATTTTGAATTTGCGGCATCCCTTCTTAAGGAAGCCTGCTCCGGTGCGCCCGATGTAATGCTTTCCCCTCTTTCTGTCTCTCTCGCGCTTGCCATGTGCGCAAACGGCGCGGAAGGCGAAACACAGGAGGAGATCTTAAAGGCCATCGGCGGAGGGCTCGGACCGGATGAATTCAACGAAGTCCTCTGTTCGTACACGGAGGGCCTGCCGTCTTCCGAGCGCGCGAAGTTCCGCTTCGCGGATTCGATCTGGTTCCCGGAGGAGCTTGTCGTAAAGAAGCTCTTCAAGGTGGAGAATGAAAAGCTCTACAAGGCGGAGATCGAAAGCCTGCCGTTTGACGATGCGGCTAAGGAACGGATCAACGCGTGGGTCAGTGAAAAGACGGACGGGATGATCCCGGAGATCATCGACCATCTCTCTCCCGAGAGCAAGATGGTCCTCATTAACGCGCTTGCGTTTGACGCGAAGTGGGCTGTTCCGTTCGAAAAGAGCGGTGTCCGCGCTCATACCTTTACCGGGCTTTCGGGTGAAACAAAGGAAGTTTCCGGCATGTTCTCTACCGAGAAGGCTGCATTCTTTGCTGAAGATGCGGACGGCTTCATCAAGCCGTACGCCGGCGGCGCATACAGCTTTATTGGCATCCTTCCTCACGAAGGAACTGATTTTGAGACGTTTATCAACACGCTGACAGGAGAAAAGCTCCTGTCGTATCTTGCGCACCTTGAGCGCAAGGATACAGACGTCATGATACCGAAGTATGTGCTTGATTACGCGGAGATGATGAATGCTTCGCTTATTAAGCTTGGCATTACGACCGCATTCTCGGCAAAGGCAGATTTTAATAAAATCTCTAATACGCCTCTAACGATCGGAGAGGTGCTTCATAAGACGCACATCGAAGTCGATGAGGAAGGCACTAAAGCCGCAGCGGCAACCGCAGTACTCATGAAGATGATGGCCATGTTAGCACCTGAGGAGCATCCAACCGTATATTTAGACCGCCCGTTTGTTTACATGATCACGGACAATCAAAGTGCGCTGCCCCTCTTTATTGGCGCAGTCACTTCTCCGGAGCCGCTTTCGGAATACGAAGAGTAAAGGTAAAACGGGAACAGAAAAAGCTTTTTCGGGCGGGAGGATATTTCTCCCGCCTGCTTTAATTCTCCGGATCGAGAGCCGGACATTTAAAAAGAAAGAGGGACCGAATTGAACGAGAATGTGATCATTCAGCTTGAGCATATCACCAAGAGGTTTGAGGATAACCATAACATCCTGGATGACCTTTGCCTGGATATCCATGAAAATGAGTTCATCACGCTTCTTGGCCCGTCCGGCTGCGGAAAGACCACCACGCTCCGAATCATCGGCGGCTTTGAAACGCCGAATGAAGGCCGGGTGCTCTTTGAAGGCCGCGATATCACGGCGCTGCCCCCCTATAAGCGCGAGCTGAATACGGTCTTCCAGAAATACGCGCTGTTCCCGCACCTGAACGTGGAGGAGAACATTGCGTTCGGCCTGAAGATCAAAGGGAAAACGAAGGATTACATCCGGGACAAGATCAAATACGCGCTCCGGCTCGTGAACCTCGAAAGGCATGAGAAAAGGATGCCCGACCAGCTGTCCGGCGGCCAGCAGCAGCGTATCGCCATTGCGCGGGCCATCGTGAACGAGCCGAAGGTCCTCCTTCTGGACGAGCCTTTAGGCGCGCTCGACTTAAAGCTCCGGCAGGACATGCAGTACGAACTGATCCGCTTAAAGAACGAACTCGGCATCACGTTTGTGTACGTCACTCACGACCAGGAAGAGGCGCTGACCATGTCCGACACCGTGGTCGTCATGAACAAGGGCTACATCCAGCAGATGGGCACGCCGGAGATGATCTACAACGAGCCGGAGAACGCGTTCGTTGCGGACTTCGTGGGCGATTCCAACATCATGGACGGTCTGTTCCTCCATGACGAGCTGGTGGAGATCTTCGGCGCGAAATTCCCCTGTGTAGACAAGGGCTTCGGCATCAATAAGCCCGTGGACGTGGTCATCCGTCCGGAGGACGTGGACCTGCTTCCGCCGGGCAAGGGCTCGCTGGACGGTGTTGTGACTCACATCATTTTCAAGGGCGTCCATTACGAGATGGAGGTGACCACTCCTGACGGCTACGAGTGGCTCGTGCATTCCACGGACATGTTCCCGGTCGGGACCAAAGTCTCCATCCACGTGGATCCGTTTGACATCCAGATCATGAACAAGCCGCAGTCTGAGGACGAGGAGGCGCTGGGAGTAGATGAATAAGAGAAAACTGCTTTCCCTGCCGTACCTCGTGTGGATGATCGGCTTTACGGTCATTCCGCTCCTCATGATCCTGTGGTACGGCTTCCAGAAGAAGACCGGCGGGTTTACGCTTGAGCACGTGCTTGCGATCGCGCGCCCGGAGCACCTGAAGCCGCTTCTTATTTCGCTGCTTCTTTCCGTGATCTGTACGGCCATCTGCCTCGTGATCGCGTATCCGCTGGCGCTCATCCTGAGAAAGGCGAACCTGAAAAAGAGCTCGTTCGTGATCTTCATCTTCATCCTGCCGATGTGGATGAATTTCCTCCTCCGGACCTACGCCTGGCTGAACCTTTTAGACGACGGCGGACTGGTGTACGTCCTCATGCAGAAGATGGGCTTTAAGGGGAACATCGTTGGGACGTACAGCGCGATCCTTCTCGGCATGGTCTACAACTACCTGCCGTTCATGGTTCTGCCGTTATACAACGCGATGACCAAGATCGACGATTTCACACTGAACGCTGCGCGCGACTTAGGCGCGAACGAGCGCCAGGTAAACCTGCACGTCATCCTGCCGCTCACGTTTCCGGGAATCGTTTCGGGCATTACAATGGTATTCGTTCCGTCGCTCACGACGTTTGTGGTCTCCGATCTCCTGGGCGGACGGAAGATCTTCCTGATCGGCAACATCATCGAGCAGGAGTTTTCCACAGCCTCGAACTGGAACTTAGGCGCCGGCCTGTCCTTCGTGCTCATGATCTTCATTCTGGTCAGCATGGCGATCCTCAACCACTATGACACACTGGGAGAGGAGGAAGAGGCCTGATGAAAAAACTGAAGAATTTTTTCGGAAACGCTTACCTCGCGATCGTATTCGTCTTCCTCTATGCACCCATCGTCACGCTGATCGTGTACTCCTTCAATGAAGGACGCGGACGCAAATGGCAGGGCTTCTCAGTCCGCTGGTATGAGGAGCTTTTCCATTCTGCGTCGATCGGCGATGCCGTCTACAATACGCTGACCATTGCGTTCCTGTCCGCACTCATCGCGACCGTCATCGGCGTGATCTCGTGCATCGGCCTGCAGGCCTTAAAGGGCAGGACCCGGAATCTGTACATGGCGCTCAACAACATTCCGATGCTGAATTCGGACCTCGTGACCGGGCTTTCGCTCATGCTGGCGTTCATCGCCGTGGGCGTCACGTTCGGGTACTCCACGGTACTGCTTGCGCACATCAGCTTCAACGTGCCGTATGTGATCGTGAACGTCATGCCGCGGTACCGGCAGATGAACCAGTCGACGTATGAAGCCGCGCTGGACCTTGGCGCGAAGCCGGTCAAGGCCTTTTTAAAGGTCGTGCTGCCGGAGCTCATGCCCGGCGTCATTTCCGGCTTCCTCATGGCGTTTACGATGTCCCTTGATGACTTCATCATCACCCATTTTACGAAGGGACCGGGGATCAATACGATCTCCACTCTCATTTACTCAGAGATCCGGCGGGGGATCAAGCCGTCCATGAACGCGTTGTCCACCATCATGTTCATTTCGGCCATCATCCTGCTTGTTCTGACCAATTTCAGCCCAACGGGCTCAAAAACGGAGGTAAAGGACAGATAATGAAAAGAAAAGTGATGCTGATCTGTGCGGTTCTCGCAGGCCTTATGTTTGGGGCAGTCCTTACGGGCTGCGGCGGTTCCGGCAAAAAACAGGAATCGAACGTCCTCAAGGTCTATAACTGGGGCGAGTACATCGACGAAGACGTGATCGCGGAATTCGAGGAAGAGACCGGGATCAAGGTCGTGTACGACACGTTCTCGACCAATGAGGAAATGTATCCGAGGATCGAAGCGGACTCGTCTCTTTACGACGTGATCTGCCCGTCCGAATACATGGTCAAAAAAATGATGGAGAACGATCTCCTTCAGCCCGTGGACTGGTCGAAGCTTGAGAACGGCGGCAACCTGAATCAGGCGTACATGAAGATTCTGTCCGACCAGATCGACCCGGGCAACAAGTACATGATCCCGTACTGCTGGGGAACGGTGGGTATCCTTTACAATACGACCCTGGTGGACGATACTGTCGACAGCTGGGACATCCTCTGGGATGAAAAGTATTCCGGCAGCATCCTGATGCAGGACAGCGTGCGCGACGCGTTCATGGTGGCGGAGAAGAAGCTGGGCTATTCCCTGAATTCGACGGATCCCGCAGAGCTCGAGGCCTGCCAGGTACTCTTAAAGGAGCAGTATCCGCTTGTCAAGGCGTACGTCATCGACGAAGTGCGCGACAAGATGATCGCGGGCGAGGCGGCTCTGGGCGTCATTTATTCCGGCGAGTATCTGTACTGCAAGAACGAGAATCCGGATCTTCAGTACGTGCTTCCGAAGGAAGGTTCAAACGTCTGGTACGACGGCTGGGTCATCACGAAGGGCTGCGGCAATGTGGACGCCGCGCATAAGTGGATCGATTTCCTGCTGCGCGCGGACATCGCCTACCGGAACTTCGAATATATTACGTACGCCACGCCTAACAAGGCGGCGGAGCAGTACATCGACGAAGAGATCCTTTCGGATCCCGGCGTCTTCCCGGATGAAGAGACCCTGTCAAGATGCGAAATGTACCTGTATCTCGGACAGGACGCAGAGGATATGTACTACGAGTACTGGAAGAAGGTCAAGTAACCTCTGAATAATACTTTATGACGGAACGGATAGGAAGACCCTGTCTTCCTGTCCGTTCATTTAGTTTGAATGGCAGAATATTTGCGGCTGAAACGGAGGAACAGATCCGGAAATGGTAAAACGTTTGCTGAAGAGCCTTCGGGAGTTCAGGCGTCCGGCCATACTCACCATGATCGTCATGCTTGGCGAGGTGGGCATGGAGATGCTGATTCCCTTAAAGATGGCAGACCTCATAGATATCGGCTTTGCGAACGCTGATCTCCAATATATCGTAAAGACCGGGCTGATCCTCATCAGCTTTGCGGTCGTCTCACTGTGCTTCGGCTTTGCCGGGGCGGTCTTAGGCGCCAAGGCCGGCACCGGCTTTGGAAAGAACCTGAGAGAGGACATGTTCAGGAACGTCCAGACGTTCTCTTTTTCGAATATTGACAAGTTTTCAACGTCTTCGCTCATTACCCGTACTACAACGGACGTTACAAACGTCCAGAATACCTTTACGATGGCCATCAAGATGGCTGTCCGCACGCCGGTTACGCTGCTTTTTGCCATCATCATGACGATGGTCATCAGCTGGAAGATCGCTCTCATCATGATCGCGGCCATCCCGGTCCTGTTTGCGGGGCTCATCCTGCTGGCGAAGAAGGTGTTCCCGATGTTTTCGCGCGTCTTTAAAAAGTACGACCGCATGAACAACATTGTCCAGGAAAACCTGCGCGGCATCCGTGTGGTCAAGAGCTTCGTCCGCGAGGATTACGAGCGGGACAAGTTCAATTCCATATCCAACGAGCTTTTTCGGGACTTTTCAAAAATCGAAAAGATCCTGGCCTGGGCCGGGCCCATCATGATGTTTGTGGTCTACGGCTCCATGCTGCTGGTCGCCTGGATCGGCGCGCACTACGTCGTTAACGGCGAGCCCGTCACGTTCGCCTTCATGGGGGACGTGATCACGACAGGCCTTCTGACCTCCATCATCTCTTATTCGCTGCAGATCCTGATGGCCTGCATGGGCCTGTCTATGATCTTTGTCATGATCATCATGTCAAGAGAAAGCATGCGGCGTATCAGCGAAGTCCTCTCGGAGGAGACCACCATCAAAAATCCCGCGGATCCTGCTAAGGAGACCCGGGACGGCTCCATTGAATTCAGGGGAGTGGACTTCAGCTACGGCGGAGAGGAAGGGAATCTCTGCTTAAGGGACGTCGATCTCATGATCCCGTCCGGGGCGACCGTCGGCATCATCGGCGGAACAGGCTCCTCCAAATCCACTCTGGTGCAGCTTATCCCGCGTCTTTATGACGTGACGGACGGCGAGGTCAGGGTGGGCGGCACGGACGTCCGGAAGTACGATCTCAAGGCCCTCCGGGACGCAGTGGCGATGGTCCTCCAGAAGAACGTCCTGTTCTCCGGTACCATCATGGAGAACATGCGCTGGGGCGACCCGAACGCATCCGATGAAGAAATATACCATGCACTTAAGCTTGCCGCCGCGGACAGCTTCATTGAAGAGCTCCCGGACAAGTATGAGACGCATATCGAGCAGGGCGGCAGCAACGTGTCAGGCGGACAGCGCCAGCGTCTCTGTATTGCCCGTGCGCTTTTAAAGAAGCCGAAGGTGCTGATCCTGGATGATTCCACGTCCGCGGTGGATACCGCAACGGACGCGCGGATCCAGCAGTCCTTCCGTGAATACATTCCGGAGACGACCAAGCTCATCATTGCGCAGAGGATCTCCTCCGTGCAGGATTCAGACATGATCATCGTGATGGACGGCGGCACCGTCAACGCCGTGGGCACCCACGAGGAGCTCCTTCATAAGAACCCGATCTACCGAGAGGTATACGAATCTCAGAGAAAGGGGGACGGCAGCGATGACAGATAAGAAGCAGAAGATGGACTTTAAGGTCCTTAAGCGTGTACTCAGCTACCTCCTCCGCTATAAACTGCGGTGCGCCGCCGCGTTCGTCTGTATCGTGATCAACGCCCTTGTAGGCGTGGTCTCAGCCATGGCGCTCGGGACCCTGATCGACCGCTACATCGTCCCGATGGCGGAAGCCGGCAGATTTGACGGTGGTCCGCTCCTTGGATTCATCGGCGTCCTCGCGCTCATCTTCCTTGCGGGCATTTTCGCGCAGTTTGTGAACAGCCGTATCTTTGCCGTCATGACGCAGAGCATCCAGCGCGACATCCGGAACGACATGTTCAGCCACATGCAGACGCTGCCCATCAAATATTTTGATGTCAACACGTACGGCGACGTCATGTCGCACTACACGAATGATACGGACACGCTCCGGCAGCTGCTTTCGCAGACCATCCCGAACCTCGTGTCCACCGCCATCACCATCCTCGTGACGTTCGTCTCCATGCTGATTTCATCCGTCTGGATGACGCTTTTTGTGTTGCTGTTCGTGTTCCTCATGATGCAGGTCACCATCCGCATTGCCGGAAAATCGGGCAAATACTTCACGGAGCAGCAGGAAAGGATCGGCGAACTGAACGGCTTTGTGGAGGAGATGATCAGCGGACAGCGCGTGGTGAAGGTGTTCAATCACGAGGAGGAGACCACTGAGGCCTTCGTAAAGTTCAACAATGAGCTTGCCGGCGCTTCCCGTCGCGCGAACGCCTTTGCGTCCATGATGGGCCCGGTCATGATGAACCTCGGACACCTCCAGTACGTGCTTCTGGCAGTTATGGGCGCGATCCTCGTGTCCTTTAAGCTCCCGAACCTGACCGTTACCGGGATATCTCTCCTGACTTTAGGCACCGTCGTTTCATTCCTGCAGCTTTCCCGCTCGTTCACCCAGACAGTGAACAACGTGGCGCAGCAGACCAATGCGATCGTGATGGCAATGGCCGGCGCGAAGCGTGTATTCGACCTCATGGACGAAGCGCCTGAGGAAGATGAAGGCACCGTGACGCTTGTGAACGCGCGGGAGGCCGCCGACGGCACGCTCACGGAGTGCGAGGAGCTTACACATACGTGGGCCTGGAAGGTCCCGAAGAAGGACGGCACGTACTTTTATATCAAGCTGGAAGGCGACGTCCGGATGAGCCATGTGGACTTCTCTTATGTGGAGGACAAGCAGGTCTTAAAGGACATCACGCTTTACGCGGAGCCGGGCCAGAAGGTCGCTTTTGTAGGCTCTACAGGCGCGGGAAAGACGACCGTTACGAACCTGATCAACCGATTCTACGATATCCAGCAGGGCGATATTACGTACGACGGCATCCCGGTCCGCGACATCAGAAAAGGCGCGCTCCGGAAATCGCTCGGGATCGTGCTGCAGGACGTGAACCTGTTCACCGGTACGATTCGCGAGAACATCCGCTACGGGAAGCTCGGCGCCTCAGACGAGGAAGTCGAGGAGGCCGCGAAGCTCGCGAACGCGCACGACTTTATCTCGCGGCTGCCTGAGGGGTATGAGACGGTCATCGACGGCACGGGCTCGAACCTTTCGCAGGGGCAGCGGCAGCTTTTGTCCATCGCGCGCGCGGCAATTGCCGACCCGCCGGTCATGATCCTGGACGAGGCGACTTCGTCCATCGACACGCGCACCGAGGCACTTGTACAGCACGGAATGGACAAACTGATGCAGAACCGCACGGTCTTTGTGATCGCCCACCGCCTGTCCACGGTCCGTAATTCGGACGTGATCATGGTGCTGGAGCACGGTGTGATCATCGAACGCGGTACTCACGAACAGCTGATCGCCGAACGCGGCAAATACTATCAGCTCTACACAGGAGCCTTTGAGCTCGAATAACAGTGTGCCTATGAGAAAACGAACCGTTTTTTTATTACTGCTGATCATGATGACGTGCGCGGTCTCCGCCTGTAAGGGTGCGGAGATCGACATCCACGTCCGCGAAGAGACCGCCGCCGAAGAGGAGGCGGTCCTTCCCATGTCCGGACACAGGATCCCGGAGGATAAAGGCAAGGATTTCTACACGGACTATAAGCTCGGGGCCTATACGGAGATCCTGCTCCGGGACAACGGGTCTGAGGTGACCTCCGGGGATCCGGAAGGCGTCGGAATCACGAAAAACGTGGTTAAAATCTCAAAGGAAGGGACCTACGTCCTTTCCGGGAAGCTTTCTGACGGTTGTATATGGGTGTCTTCCCTCAAGGAGTCGGACGTACGGCTCGTTCTGAACGGCGTCACACTGACAGGGAAGAAGACTGCGCCTCTCTATATCGAGTGTGCGGACAAGTGCATCATAAGCCTTCCCCCGGGAACGGTGAACGTGATCACGGACGTTACGCAAGGTGAAGCCTCCGGAGAAGTGCTGACCGCCGCCGTTTACAGCAGGGAGGATCTGGTCATCAACGGAAGCGGGACGCTCAAGGTGAACGCAGGCGCAGAGGACGGAATCACTTCGAAGGATACCCTGAAGATCATGGAGGGGGTCATAGAGGTGACCGCCGCGGACGACGGGCTTTACGGAAAGGACGAGCTTGTGGTCCGGGGCGGCAGCATCACCGTGAACGCGGGCGGCGGCGCCGGCGCGCGTGAAAGCAGCCCTCACGGCTGGTTCAGCGATGAAGATGAAGAGACACCGGAAAACGGGCAGGCGTTGAAATCCAAGGGCTTTATTGAGATCGACGGAGGGGAGGTCCATACGGACAGCCTCGGAGACGGCCTCCACTCGGACGGAGATATTTTCATAACGGGCGGGAAGCTTTTGATCCGTACTTCGGACGACGGCATGCATGCCGGGAATTACTTCCAGATGGAAGGCGGCGAGGCTGCCGTCGAAGAATCCATGGAAGGGGTCGAGGCTTCAGAGATCCATGTGAACGACGGCTTTCTGTGGGTGACGGCCCTGAATGACGGGCTGAACGCGTCCTTCGGAAAGACGGCTTTGGAAGAAGGCGAAGAGGCAGCGGAGCAGCGTCCGGAAAAGGAGGACGTCACGATCAGGGGAGGGACGGTATACCTCTCGACTGTTGAAGACGCGATCGATTCAAACGGAGATCTTTCTCTTCTTGGCGGGACGCTCATAGTGAACGGCCCGTCGAGCGAAAAGGGCCTTCTGTTCCGGGTCACCGGCAAGGCGGCACTCTCCGGGACCTCTGTGCTTGCCGCAGGTGAGTTTGGTCTTTCAGGAGACCTGTTCCGCGGGGAAAGGCAGCATTTCCTTCTTGCGAAGGTTCCGGAAGGCGCGTCGGGTGACGCGATCAAGGTGACTGACGCGGACGGAGTCGTCCTCGTCACCCTTTCGGCCGAAAGCGCATACCGGTCGCTTTTCATATCGCTTCCCGAGCTAAAGGCAGGCACTACGTACTCGATCCTTGTGAACGGGCAGTCCGCCGCAAAGATCACCGTTTCGGACGAATAACAGAAGGGGTGCTGTTTATGAACGAACGCTGGATCGAACATACAAAAAAGGCAGATTTCGACCTGTGGAGCAGGGAGCTTGATATAAGCCCCCTGTCCGCGCGTCTCATGCGAAACCGCGGAATAACGACGCTTGAGGAGGCCCGGCTGTACCTTTACGGGACCATGGCGGATCTTAACGACCCGCTGTCTTTAAAGGGCATGAAGGAAGGTGCTGCGCTTCTGTCGGAGGCTGTCCGGACGGGCGTCCCTGTTGCGATCGCCAGTGACTTTGACGACGACGGCATCTTTGCCGGCGAGATCCTCTACGAGGGCATCCGTACATTAGGCGGGACCGCGCGGCTCTATACCCCGGACCGCGTGCGCGAGGGCTACGGGATCAACCGGCGGATCATCGATGAAGCGAAGGCGGACGGCTGCAGGCTGATCCTGACCTGCGACAACGGTATTGCAGCGGGTCCGGAGGTCCTTTATGCAAAGGAGCAGGGACTTAAGGTTGTCGTGACGGACCATCACGAGGTCCAGTTCACGGAGGATGCGTCCGGAAACCGCACGTACCTTCTGCCGGACGCGGACGCCGTAATCGATCCGAAGCAGCCGGGCTGTACTTATCCCTTTAAGGACCTCTGCGGCGCCGGTGTCGCGCTCCGGCTGATCTCCGTACTCTATGAGGAGTTCGGAGTCCCGAAGGAGGAGCTCGAAAAGCTCTATGAATACGCAGCCATCGCAACGGTCGCGGACGTGGTGCCTCTTCAGGGAGAGAACCGGATCATCGTGAAGGAGGGTCTTGCGCGCCTCCGAGAGACGAAAAAGCCCGGCCTTCGCGCGCTGATGGACGCCTGCGGGATCGAGCCCCAGGGGGTGGACGCGTACCACATCGGCTTTATTATCGGGCCGTGCTTCAATGCGGCGGGACGGCTCTCAGGCGTCCGTCCGGCGTTCGACCTCCTGCATGCGGGGAGCCTCCAGGATGCGGCGCCGCTTGCGGAAAGCTTACGCGCGCTCAATGAAGAGCGGAAAAAAATGACGGAGGACGGCTTCCGGGAGGCGGAAGCGTATCTCGCGGAACGCGGCATGAACGACAGGATCCTCCTCATTGAGCTTCAGGATACGCATGAGAGCGTGGTCGGGATCATCGCCGGACGGCTCAAGGAAAAATACAACCGGCCGGTGATCGTTTTTACACACACGGAGGAGGGGCTGAAGGGATCCGGCAGGTCCATCCCGGAGTACCACATGATGAACGGGCTGATGCCCCATAAAGCGCTCACAAAAAGGCTCGGCGGCCACGCGATGGCTGCCGGCATGACGATCGGTACGGACGCGCTCGAGCCCCTTCGCGAAGCGCTGAATTCGGCGTGCACGCTTACGGAGGACGACCTTCTCTACAAGCGGTGGATAGACGCCCTGGTGCCGATGTCCGCACTCTCCGAAAGGATGATCCGGGAGCTCGAGGTCATCGGGCCGTTCGGCGTTGCGAACGTAAAGCCGGTGTTCGCGATGACTCATTTTAAGATCCTTGAGATGCGCGTGATCGGGAAGAACCGGAACTCGCTCAAGATGCTGGTCGCGGACGAATCGGGCGTACCGCGGGACGCCCTCTACTTCAACGAAGCGGAGAGCATGCTCTCCTGGATCCGGGAGACCTACGGGGAAGAAGCGCTTTCCCGCGCGATGCGGGGTCTCCCGAACAGCCTCGATATCGCCTTCTGCTATTACCCGTCCGTCAATGAATACATGGGACAAAAGAGTATACAGATCGTAATACAGGCATATTGCAGAATCGCACAAAAACGTGTATAATATTTGGAAATCGTTTTTATTTTCACGAAGATAACTCAGAAAGGAGGAGCACCATGGGCGAAAGACACATGAGCAGCGAACAGGTAAACAAGACCATCATCCCGGAAGCCAAGCTGCCGGTCCATTCGGAGTTTCTGTCTCCGGACGAACTCCTCACGCTTCTTCTTGACGAGATCCGTAAATATCATCCCTCGGACGACCTGAGCGGCATTGTCGAGGCGTACAACGTAGCCAAGGCCGCCCATGAAGGACAGCTCCGCCGTTCCGGCGAGCCCTACATCATCCATCCGGTCAACGTCGCGCTCATCCTTGCGGAGCTCGAGCTCGACAAGGAGACCATCCAGGCGGGGCTCCTGCACGACGTCCTCGAGGACACCGGAGTGACTTTCCAGGACCTTGAACAGAAATTCGGGCGTGAAGTCGCGGAGCTTGTGGAAGGCGTCACCAAGCTGACCCAGATCGACTGGGGCATGAGCAAGGAGGATATCCAGGCGGAAAATCTCCGCAAGATGTTCATCGCCATGGCGAAGGATATCCGCGTCATCCTGGTCAAGCTGGCGGACCGTCTCCACAACATGCGCACCAACCAGTACTGGTCGGAAGCCAAGCAGCAGGAGAAGGCCAAGGAGACGATGGAGATCTTCTCTCCCATCGCGTCCCGGCTTGGTATTTCAAAGCTCAAGGTGGAGCTCGACGACCGTTCGCTTGCGGTCCTGCACCCGGACGTCTTCGAGGAGCTCACTGAAAAGCTGACCTTAAGCGAAGAGGAGCGCAGCATCTTTATTGCCGAGCGCAAGGCGGAGATCGCGGAGCGTCTCGAGGAAGAGGGCGTCCGCGCTGAGATCAGCGGCCGCGCGAAGCATTTATTCAGCATTTACAGAAAGATGGTCCAGCAGAGCAAGACGCTGGACCAGATCTACGATATTTTCGCGATCCGCATCCTTGTGGACAACGTCCGGGACTGCTACGCGGCGTTAGGCGTCGTGCACGACATGTACACCCCGCTCCCGGGCCGGTTCAAGGATTACATCGCGATGCCCAAGCCGAACATGTACCAGTCGCTGCACACCACGGTGATCGGTTCCTCCGGCACGCCCTTTGAGATCCAGATCCGCACGTTCGAGATGCACCGGACGGCGGAATACGGCATCGCCGCGCACTGGAAATACAAGGAGAAAGGGTCTGTCACGGCCGGCACGAACGACGAAGAAGCGAAGCTTCAGTGGCTCCGCTCCATCATGGACTGGCAGACCAGCGACAGCCACGAGTTCCTGAACCTTTTAAAGGACGATCTCAACCTGTTCTCGGGTTCCGTGTATGCCTTCACCCCCAAGGGCGAGGTCAAGACGCTGCCCGCAGGGTCGAATACGGTGGACTTCGCGTACGCGATCCACTCGGCGGTCGGAAACCGGATGGTCGGTGCGAAGGTGAACGGATACCTCGTGCCCATTGAGTACGAGATCCAGAACGGGGACCGTGTGGAGATCCTGACCTCTCAGAATTCGAGGGGTCCCAGCCGCGACTGGCTGAAGATCGTGAAGAGCTCGCAGGCCAAGAACAAGATCAACCAGTGGTTCAAGGCGCAGAACCGCGAGGACAATATCGTGCGCGGTCGTGAAGCGCTGCAGACTTACTGCCGGCAGAAGGGCATTAAGCAGGAAGACATCCTGAAGCCCAAATACATAGAAGCGACGCTGAAAAAGTACCACTATCCTGACTGGGACGGCGTGCTTGCGTCTGTGGGACACGGCGGCCTCAAGGAAGGCCAGGTCGTAAACAAGCTCCTTGAAGAACTCCGGAAGGAGACGCAGGCGGCGCTGACCGACGAGGACATCTTAAAGAACATCGAGGAGAGCAGCAAGGTCCGTGTGCGGACTACGAAGGACGACCGCGGGATCACGGTCCGGGGTCTCCATGACCTTTCGGTCCGCTTCTCGCGCTGCTGCAGTCCGGTCCCCGGCGATGAGATCATCGGCTACATTACGCGCGGGCGCGGCATTTCGATCCACCGGACGGACTGCCCGAACATCCTGTCGCTTCCGGACGATGAAAAGGTGCGGCTGATCCCCGCGGACTGGTCGGATTCCGTGGACCAGGGCGCCGGCGGGAAGTACGAGACCAGCATCCAGATCTACTGCAACAACAGGATCGGCATGTTCGCGGACATCACCAGGATCATGACCGAAAGCAACATCGACATCCAGGCGGCTTCGTCCCGCGTGAACAAGCAGGGTACCGCCACCATCATCATGAGCTTTGAGGTGTCCAGCATAGACGAAGTGAACCAGCTGATCGCGAAGCTCCGCATGATCCCCGGGATCATGGATATTGAACGGACCGCGGGCTGACACATAAAGGAGTACAATTCAATATGAGATTATTCATGAACCGTCCGGTTTTTGAATATGATATCCGGGGTCTTCTCATGGCCTTTTATCCGGGTGCCGAAATAACGACAGGCACGGAGAAGGACGGAGCCGGGACCGCACTTTCAGTCCTGTACGGCGACGGAGACCCGACGCCGTGCAGGCTTTCTTTTTCGCGGGACGGACGTACGGAATGCGCCGATGTTCTCCTCGATCTTTCCGACCGCTCCCGCGCGAAGACAGTCTTGAAGCGCGCGCTTTACGGGATCCTGAGAGGGGATACCGGACTTTCGCTCCCGTGGGGAACGCTTACGGGCATCCGCCCGACCAAGATCCCCATGGCGATGCTCCGCGAAGGGAAGACAGACGGTGAAATTCTGGCCCACATGACGGAGACGCTCCTCGTTTCAGAGGAGAAAGCCGCACTTGCGCTCGCTATCGCGAAAAGGGAGCTTTCGCTCCTTGAGAAGATCGATTACGAGGACGGGTACAGCCTGTACATAGGCATCCCGTTCTGCCCGACCACCTGCCTGTACTGCTCCTTCACGTCCTACCCGATCAGCTGCTATGAAGCGCGCGTCCCGGAGTATCTGGACACACTGATGCGCGAGATCCGGTGGGCGGGAGAGCATTTCCGCGGGAAAAAGCTGAATACCATCTATTTCGGCGGCGGGACTCCCACCACGCTTCCTCCGGAGGCCATGGACTTCCTGCTTCGGGAGGTCTCAAAGACCTTCGACCTTTCTTCGCTCCTCGAGTGGACCGTGGAAGCGGGCCGCCCGGACAGCGTGACGGAGGAGAAGCTTCGCGTACTGAAGAAATACCCGGTGAGCCGCATCTCCATCAATCCGCAGACCATGCATCAGCGGACGCTTGACCTCATCGGCCGGCGGCATACGGTGGAGGACGTGAAAAACGCGTACGCACTTGCACGGTCCTTAGGCTTTGACAACGTCAACATGGACCTGATCCTCGGGCTTCCCGGGGAGGATGCCGCCGATGTGGAATCGACCATGCGGGAGATCGTGAAGCTTTCACCGGACAACGTGACGGTACACTCGCTTGCAGTGAAGCGCGCGGCGCGGCTCAATATCATGAAGGACGCGTACAAGGGCTATACGATGGAGACGACCGAGGAAGTGATGCGGATGTGCGCACGGTATCTTTCTGAGATCGGACAGGCGCCGTATTACCTCTACCGGCAGAAGAACATGGCCGGAAATCTCGAGAACACGGGCTTTGCACGGCCGGGGAAAGAGGGGATCTACAACATCCTCATCATGGAGGAGGTACAGACGATCCTTGCGTTAGGCGCCGGCGCGACCACGAAGCGCGTGCAGGGAGACCTGATCACGCGGGCGGAGAACGTCAAAAACGTGGATACCTATATAGAGAACATAGATGAAATGCTGAGACGGAAGGAAGAGCTGTTTTCCTGAACGGAAAGAGCGCCGCCGGAAAAGGCGCTCATATTCAGGCACCCCGGAACATGCGAAACGGCCGGGTGCTCAAGCCGGCCGTTCCTAAAAGAAAAGGGAGTCTGAATTCATCAGACATGGGTATGAAAAGTTCAAGCGACAGGGATTTGCTTGAAGTACTCTGTTCGAGTACACCTGAATCATAACGTGAAAGTATGTTTAATTTGTGAAGACTTTTTTAAGGTTATGTGTTTTTTGGGGAGATATTGAACAGTTTCCCTGAATACGGCTGAAAAAGCTGTTTTTTGAGTATTTTGTGTTAAATCAGAGAGTGCGGACAGGCATGTGCCTGTTGTAAAAAGAGTGCGGACAGGCATGTGCCTGACGGGAAAGGAGTGGTTCATGGCAGCATCTGGCGGCGGACATTCAATGGGAGGACACCGCGGCGGAGGCCATTCGATGGGCGGCGGCTTTGGCGGCGGCTCCCGCGGCGGCGGAATGGGAGGTTTTGGCGGCTCCCGCGGAGGTATGGGCGGCTTAGGCGGCGGTTCCCGCGGCGGCGGAATGGGCGGCTTTGGCGGCGGTCCGCGGCGCTCCGGCGGAGGCGGCGGAGGCATGGGCTGGTGGCCGTTTATCTTCCTGGCCGGAAGAAACAGCGGCAGGAGAAGCGCGAAAAACGGAAACGGAGGAGGCTGCGGGTGCCTCACCGTGATCGTCATCCTGATCATGCTGTTCATGCTGGGATCGGCCCTCGAAAACTGCAGCTGCTCGTGCGGGAGCGGAAACACGCACGAGACGGTGACCGAGTACAAGTCGGACCGGATCCGGGAAAAGCTGGACTCCGGAAACGCGTATATGAACGAGTGCGTCATCGACGAATGCGGCGTGATCAGCAACGTTTCAGGGACGGCGTCTGACCTCCAGTATTTCTTTAAAAAGACCGGCGTGCAGCCGTTTATCTATGTGAAGGCGAATGACGGCAGCCTCGCGACGGAAGATGAGAGGATCGACTGGGCCGAGGACTACTATGACAGCCACTTTACGAGGCAGGATATCTTCCTTGTGGTCTTTTACATGGGCAGCCGGTCGGACGGCTCTGACAGCGCCGCCGCGTATGCGAACGGAACCCAGGTCCCCTCTGTGATGGACGCCGAGGCCGTAGAGATCTTCTGGAATTACCTTGAACGTTACTGGTCTGAGTACAACGGACGAAAGGTCGGCACCATCTTTACCGAGACCTTTAAGAGCACTGCGGACTCCATCATGAACAGCAAGGAGTCGAAGTGGTTCAGCACTACGTGGAAGCTTGCGCTTGCGGCGCTCATCGCGACGGCGGTCGGGCTCTATGCGTACTCCCTGATCCGGAAGGACAAGAAGAAGGATGAGGGGAGCGGGGTCATCGACACCACGGCGAAGGAAAGTGCGGAAGACTACCCGGGGAGTGAGGAATACGAAAGCTTCCTGAAGGAGGAAAGAAAAGAGTACGAGGCCTTCCTGAACGATGAAGAGGAGGATAAGAACCCGTGAGGATCACTTTTTTCGGAACGAGCCACGGCGTGCCTGAGGCAAACCGGAAATGCTCCTCTTCGCTGATCGAAGCGGGAGGAAAGAAGTACCTTATAGATGCAGGGACGAATCCCATAGATGACCTCGTGACGATGGGCCTCCGCCCGGAAGCAGTTGCCGCGGTCTTTATCACGCATCTCCACGGAGATCATACGGACGGGCTCGTCCACTTTGCCGATCTGCTCTCCTGGTATTATAAAGAAGCTTCGCCGGTATTCTATGTGCCGAAGCCGGGGGTCCCGGACGCGCTCCGGCCGTGGCTTTCCCTGAACGGGGTCGCGCTTCGGGACGACCTCGAGTTCCGGGTTATCCGGGAAGGCGTTTTCTACGACGACGGTGTGCTCAGGGTGACGGCTTTCCGGACCGGGCATATCGACGTATCATATGCTTTCTTACTGGAAGCGGAGGGCAAAAAGGCCCTTTTCACGGGAGATATGAAGCACGAGACCGGACCCTTGGACGACTACGCCCGGTTCGCGGAATCTCATGTTTTTGACTTTGCAGCGGCGGAATGCGCGCACTTTGACGCCATGCTCTATGAGGCGCCGCTCCGTGAACACCCGCCGAAGCTTTTCTGCTTCAACCATTACTCTCCCCGGTATGAGGAGAGCTGCCGGCATCTCGCGCGGGAGCTTGACGGGACCGTCCCGGTCATCTTCGCGACGGACGGACGCATGGTCGATCTGTGACAAAAACCCCCGGGACCTCGGGTCCCGGGGGTCTTTCTATACGGACGGAGCCTTTAGAGGTAATGGCCGCTTCGTGAGTGGAAAATCCTCTCACGTAAACTCCGACCGGATCTTTTTCCACGCGAAGAGGTAATACACCGCAAAAAGGAGCGCCGTCAGGAACCAGCTGATGGGGAAGGACAGCGCAATGGTGGAAAGCTCGGGCTTTAAGGGCACCGCAATGTAGATCCAGGCGACCCGGAACAGGCAGATGCCGGTGAGGGTGACGAGCGCGGACACGAGTGTCCGTCCCATGCCGCGGAGCGAGGCACCTAAGATATTCGCGCAGGAGTAGAACAGATAGAACGGCGTGATGGTCCGAAGGAGCTCGCAGCCGATCTCAATGACGGACTCGTCCTTCGTAAAGATCGAAAAAAGCGGACGCGCGAAAATGATGAGGAGTGCGGAAAGAAGCACGGCGGCTCCGCATTCCATGGCAAGGGTGAAGAACGTACCCTTTTTCACACGGTCCATGTTTTTCGCGCCGAAATTCTGCCCGACGAATGTGGTTGCGGACAGGCCGAACGCGCCGCTCACGAGCCAGTACACCGCGTCCAGCTTGGAATAGGTGGTATACGCGGCGATGGTGCTCGTCCCGAACCCGTTGATGGCCGTCTGAATGATGATGTTCGAGATGCCGTACATGGCGCTCTGGAAACCGCCGGGCAGGCCGATGCGGAGCTGGGCCTTCATGACGTCCGCGTAAATGCGGATCTTCCGAAGCCGCAGCGCGTACACGGGATCGAGGCGCATGATGTTTATGGTCACGAGGACTGCGCTCACGCACTGCGCAAGCACTGTTGCAAGCGCAACGCCAACGACCGAAAGGCGGAAGACGACCACAAAGAGGAGGTCCAGCACGATATTGATGACGCAGCAGATGATGAGATAATAGAGGGGCCGCTTGGAATCTCCGAGCGCACGGAGGATGCCGGAGCCCATGTTGTAGAGGAAGCTTACAGGCAGTCCCGCGAAGATAATGCGGACGTAGGTCAGGGAGCCCTGCATCAGCTCCTCAGGAGTGTCCATGAGCCGGAAAACGGACGGAATGAAAATGATGCCGCACACTGCGAAGAGAACGCTGCCGATCACTGCCAGCGCATACCCGTTATGGATGTCGCGGTGCAGCTCCCCGAAGTTTTTCGCGCCGTAATGCTGCGCCGCCGTAACGGTCGCGCCGCTCGAGATGCCGCCCAAAAGCCACAGCATGATGGCAGAGACCTGGCCCGCGGACCCGCCCACGGACGCAAGAGCCTGCGTTCCGACGAACCGCCCGACGATGACCGTATCGGCGGTATTGTAGAGCTGCTGGAACATGGAGCCGATGAAAATGGGAAAGAAATAGAGAAGCACACCCTTGGGGATGCTTCCCTCAGTGATCCGGTTTTCGGTACGGGACAGATTCTTCATCGACGGACTCCTGCTGTGGTTTTGATTAAGACACAAAAAAGCGTAACACAGGGTATGAAAGTTTTCAAGAGGAAGTGCGGAAAAGGATTTCTTCTGCTATACTGTAAATAAGTATTGCTTTCTGAGTTTGTCTACCAGGAGGGATCGCATGGAAAAATGTCTGGCAGCGGACCTTGGCGGAACCAAGATCCTCATAGCGGAGGTCCTTTCGGACGGCACGGTCGTCAACGTGCTTCGGGTACCGTCATACGATGCCCCGAAGAGGGAGCGGATAATGCAGGTCGTACGGGCGGTCCGCACTTATGAGGAAACGTACGGATACCGGGACGGCGCCCGGCCGGAGTGTATCGGGATCGGCGTCAATGACGTGGCTGACCCGTTCCGGCGTGTGTTCACGGGCCATGATCCTGAAGATCCGGTGCTTTCCGCTGCACCGGTCATCCGGGACGAGCTGGGGCTCGACTGCCGGATCGACAATGACGTGAAGTGCACGGTGCTTGCGGAGACTTTGTACGGCGCCGCGAAGGGAATGCGGGACGTCGTTTACCTCAACATCGGCACGGGGCTTGCTGCGGGGATCATATCGAACGGGCGGGTCGTGCGCGGGACGGACGGCTTTGCCGGCGAGGTCGGCTTCATGGACTTCATGGACGGGAACGGGCCTCACGTCGAGCTGCAGGCGTCCGGCATGGGGATCCGGTACCAGGCGGAGCTCCTTAAGGAACAGTATTCCGATTCGATGTTGTTTGCGGGGACTGATGGGAAGACAGGTGCTTCCGGGGAGCCGGGGGCTTCGGCGCTCACGGGGGAGGCCTTATTTCAGGCTGCAAGGTGCGGAGATCCTCTCGCGGAACGCGTGCGCGGGCGGCTCATAAAGAGCGCAGCGCTCCTGATCTCGAACCTCACCTGTGTCCTTTCCCCTGAGATCGTCGTGCTGGGTGGCGGGCTCGTGTCGGACCCCGCAGTCCTTCAGGAGATCCGGGAGAACGTGTCGCCGAAAGCGCTTTCACATCTTGAGCGCGGCATCGTCCTGACCGGGCTGGACCCCGGGCTCGCGGGACTTTACGGCGCGGCAGCCATAGGCTTAGGCTACGGAGATGAAGACGGGAGGATCATATGATCACATTACTTGACTGCATACACAGGATCCCTTCCGTGATCGAACGGATCCTTTCGGGACAGGAAGAGGCGTTCCGTGACTTTGACTGTTATCTTTCGGGAAAGGCGGAACAGCTTCGGGAGATCGTGCTGATCGGCTCCGGGACCTCCAATACGGTATCGGTCACGGCGCGGCCATTCATGGAAAAGGCGGCGGGGCTCATTGTGCGCGCAGTGTATCCGAACGAAGCGGCGTCGCCGGACGCGGTGCTCGGCCGGGACGCGCTCTACGTGTTCGTCTCGCAGACGGGGACGTCTAAGGTGGTGCGGCAGGTCATGGACCGGCTCATGGAGCTCGGATACTGGACCGCTGCCCTTACCGAGTCCGGAGAAACGCCCATCGCAAAAGCGTCCGCCTGCCATGTGCTAATGAATTTAGGCCCGGAGGAGTACCTCATGCGGACCATCGGGTATACGGGAAGTGTCCTCGACCTCATGCTGCTTGCGATGCACGTCGGCCGGGCGCGCGGGTATCTCTCTGAAAAGGCGTTCCATGAATATCTTCATGAGGCGGCCAGGGTGCCGGCGTACCACAAGGACGTCACAAAGCGTGCAGAAGAGTGGGTACGCGCGCATGAAGAAAAGTTCTGGGGGTCGCGGTGCGTGATTTTTACCGGTGCCGGCGCGCTCTCCGGGGTCGCACAGGAGGCGTCGGTCAAGTTTTGGGAGGTCCCGTACATCGCAGCCTTCGGCTATGAGCTCGAGGAGGGGCTGCACGGGCCGAATTACGGCTACGGCAGCGAACACCTGGTGATCGTCTTATGCGACGGCCGGCACGAAAAGGAGAAGGCGCTGGCACTCACGCGGTATACGAAGGAGACGTTCGGAAGCGGGTACATCGCAGGACCGGTTACAGTTTCCGGGGACGATCTTCTTGTGGAGCTTCCGGGCAATGATTTTGACTGCCTCGCGCTGTCCGGCGCCGTGCAGACGATGGCTTATTTCCTTGCGGAGGACAAGGGGATCGACACGACCCTTCCGCATGATCACACGGTAATGGACAGTTATTTCAAAACACACTGGTAAATATTTATCAGCCGTAAAAGTCCGGAAAACCGGACCGGATCGTTTGAGATCGAAAAAATGTTCGGGATCCGCTCTTGCTGGGAAGATTTTTGGACAGATACCTGTGGTATGTTAGTGGCAGATGAAACAGGAAACCACTTGGGTCTGGTCATAAAAGCCTATTTTCGGGAGGAACGGACATGGAAGCATTACGGTTTGACGACAGCGTGTTTGTAAAGACGGAACAGGTGCGTCTCCACAGGGACGTGAGGGACGCGGTAGGTAAGTATACGGGCTCATACGGGGAGCTTCTCATGGAAGTGGCCCGTGAGGAAGTCCGGTGCATCCGGAAGCAGAAGCTGGTCCGCTATATTGCGGACGCGGTACGGAACGGGAGGGAGCCGAATTTAAAGGCGCTCGACCGGCGGATCAGGGAAGAAATGGAAGATTATGAGCGCAGGCTCCGGCATTTCGAGGAGACGGCTTTAACGGAGGACGCGTATACGGCGTCCGAGCGGGAGGTCCGGGAAATGCTGTCCGAGCTCGCGTCGCTCAGGCTTTACGAAGAAGCGCTGGGCGCGCGGCTTCGGGAGCTTGCGGAGAAAAGGGGGACGTAAGTGGAAGAGTCGTTTCGTTTCAGTCAGGATTATCACATTCACACATTTTTATCATCCTGTTCGGCGGATCCTGAGGAGACGCCGGAGAGGATCCTTCAGTACGCCCGGGAAAACGGCCTTACGGAGGTCTGCATAACGGACCATCTGTGGGATGCGGCCGTGCCCGGTGCAAGCGACTGGTACCGGCCTCAGGACATAGAACATGTGGAGCAGGGCCTTCCGCTTCCGGAGGACCCGGACGTCAGCATGCATTTCGGCTGTGAAACAGACATGGACAAGGACTTCCGGCTCGGCCTTGCCGAGGAAAACTTCGGGCGTTTCGAGTTCATCATCGTGCCCACCACGCATCTTCATATGCAGGGCTTTACCATCAGTGACGAGGACTGGGGGAATCTTGAAAGACGCCGGGAGCTTCTTGTGGAGCGCGTAGACCGGCTGCTTGAGAGAAACTACCCGTTCCGTAAGATGGGGCTTGCCCATATGACGTGTACGCTTGCGGCGGGCTATGAGAACCAGTGGGAAAACCACATTAAGCTTTTTGACGGGATCCCGGACGCGGTCTATACGGACCAGTTTAAGAAAGCGGCTTCCGTGGGGATCGGTATTGAACTGAATACACCTATTAATGACTATACGCCGGAAGAGCTTGAGAAGATCCTCCGTCCGTACAGGATCGCGAAGGACTGCGGGTGCAAATTCTACTTTGGCTCTGACGCGCACCACCCGAAGTCGTTTGGCTTCTGCGCTTCGGAGCACGCCACCTGGGTGCGGGAACTTGGGCTCACGGAGGCGGACCGGTTCCGCCCGTTCGTACAGGAAAAATGATTTGTAAAATTCAAGGTCCATGGTATAATGATAAGCACAGCGGCAGTATATGGCATTGCGCTGTGCTTATCAATATTTCAGCCGGATGAAACGGAAACCCGGAACGGAGGAGTTACATGGCCAGAGTAGATTCACCTGTAAAGATCGGCACGAAAACAGCTAAGAACAGGATCACCATGGCGCCCACGGACAAATTTGACTGGACGGACGACAGCGGAGTCGTGACGGAGCGGTCCGTACGCCACTATGCAGCGCGTGCGGAGCACGGCGCCGGCCTTATCTGTGTGGAGGCGACCTGCGTCGCCAAGGACGCACGGCTTTCGCCCACCCAGATCGGTCTTTGGGACGACGCTCAGATCGAAGGGCACAAAAAGCTCGCAGACGCGGTCCACGCATACGGTGCGCTGGTCATCCCGCAGCTCCACTACGGCGGATACGGCACGCATCCCGCCTGCGGTCCGAGGCGCGGTCCGTCCGTTACGGAATGGCGCGACGGTATGGCGGCGGAGATGACCGTGGAAGAGATCCATAAAGCGGTACTTCAGTTCCGTGACGCGGCGGTGCGCGCGAAAAAGGCCGGCTATGACGGCGTTCAGATGCATGCCTGCCACAACTACGTGATCAACAACTTTGCGTCCGCGCTCAATAAGAGGACGGACGAATACGGCGGAAACGCCGAAGGACGCGCACGGTTCGGCTGCGAAGTGATCCGGGCCGTCCGCGATGCCTGCGGAGAGGACTTTATCATTTCCATGCGGGCGTCAGGCTTTGACCCCACTGAAGAAGAGGCTCAGGAGATCTGCGGATATTACGTAGAGGCGGGCTGTGATTATCTTCAGATCTCGTGCGGATTTGAAGACCCGAAGAATTTCCCGCACGACCCGTCGCTTCCATATAACAGCATCTGCGCGATGGGTGTGCATATGCACGAAAAGTTCCGCGGCATCGTCCCGGTCTCCACAGTGAACGGGATCCGGACGCCGGAGCTTGCCAGGTACCTGATCGAAAACGATCTTGTGGATACGGTGGATATCGCCTGCGGCCTTCTTGCGGACCCGGCGCTTTCCGAGGCCATCCTGTACGGCACGCCGTATGAGAAGTGCAGAGGGTGCCTCCGCTGCCGCTACGGCCCTGTGAAGAACCATTTCTGCCCGGCGGCAAAAGCACGCGGAGTTGAGGAGTAAATCCGACGTTCATGCAGAGAGGGACTGACAGGAGGTGCACACATGAAGGACGGAATGCTTGAATTTATCAAATCAAGACGGAGTACCAGAAGGTTTCTTGAGAAAGAACTTCCGGAAGATCTGTTAAAAGAGGTTATTGAAGCGGGACGCTATGCGCCCAGCGGAGGAAACAATCAGACCTCTCATTTCCTGGTTTTTCAGGATAAGGAGGTTCTTAAAGAGCTTGCGGAGCTTGCCGCGGAAGAATTTTCTAAGATGGAGATCACCAAGGGCATGTACAAGTCTCTCGCGAATTCCATCAGGGCCTCCAAAAAAGGCGGCTATGTGTTCCACTATAACGCGGCGGCGCTCGTCGCGCTTGCGAACAGGGCTGATTACAGCAATAACATCGCGGACGTAAGCTGCTGCCTTGAAAACATGATGATCATGGCGAACGCGCTGGATCTGGGCTCCTGCTGGATCAATCAGCTGAAGTGGCTCAATGAAAACACGCGCGTCACGGAATTCTTAAAAAAGCACGGCCTGCGCGACGGAGAGCGGATCTACGGCGCGGTGGCCGTGGGTTATCCGGATACGCCGGACGGCCTCCCTGTAAGGACGCCGCTTCCGCGGACCGGCAATGAGGTCACTTATATATGATCACGGAAGTCGTAAGCGTCGGCGTACTCGGCGTGAACTGCTGCATCGTATACGATGAAGAGACGCGGGAGGGCGTGCTCATCGACCCGGGCGCGCAGGCGGAAAAGATCCTGGCAGCGGTGGAAAAGACCGGTGCGAAGATCAAAGCGATCCTTCTCACGCACGGCCATTTTGACCACGTCATGGCGGTGGATGCCGTCCGGGATAAGCTTAAGGCGCCTGTCCTCATCGGAGAATACGACGCAGCGCTTCTCGAAGATCCTGAGAGGAACCTTGCGCGGCCCTATATGCACCGGGAGGTGACCGTACAGGCGGACCGCCTGGTACACGACGGGGAAGAGCTCCCCTATCTTACAGGGATCCGGGTGCTTCTGGTGCCGGGACATACGCCGGGCAGCGTGTGTTACTATATTCCGGAGGAAAAGACGGTGTTCGCCGGAGATACGCTGTTTGCGGGCTCCATCGGGCGGACAGAATCCTCGGAGGAGGAGCGGCAGCTTCTTTCCGCCATCCGGGAAACATTATTCACACTGCCGCCGGACACCATTGTGGTGCCGGGGCACGGACCTTCCACAGGGATCGGCCGGGAAATACGGATGAACCCGTTTTTCTTTTAGAAACAGACAGGAAACTGTCAGAACAATATATGGCGGAAGACGTGAAGCGGGAACGCCTCGCGCCGTAACAGCCGGGTAAGCCCGGCAGGACCTGTACTGAGTGTAAGGAGGAAAGAAATGAGAAGATTCAGGACATGGGCGGCATTACTCATGGCAGTGCTTCTGCTTGCCGGAACGGCTGTTCCGGCATCGGCAAAGGTCATGCCGGGAGTTCGTTTCGAAGAAGAGACGGAAGCCCCGGAGGATGCGGAGCTTACAGAAGAAGCGGAAGATGCAGAGGAAGCGGAGGACAATGAAGAGACAGAGGAAGAGGACGGGATCGATCCTCTGGTAACGCTCTCGGGCAAAAACATGGTCTCGGACGGGACGTATATTTACTATGTTCCGGACGAAATGTGGTATGACTATACGGATTATTTCGGCATCTACCCGGACCTCTATGAAGATGAAGAGGATATGCCGGAGCCCCAGTCACTCCGGCGCGTGGAGCTCCCGCTTGACGAGCACCCGGTGGACAAGGAGGAAGTCCTGTACGAATCCCCGTGTGCCTGGCTCAGCTTTGGCGACGATGGAGCGCTCTATTTCTGTGATCTCGAAGAATATGCCGTAATGAAGCTGGATCCGGAGACGGATGAGATCGAGACGTTCTACGAGTCTCCGTACGGATATCCCATCAGCGCGCCGTGCTTCCGCGACGGTTATCTTTTCTTTATTGAAGCCGGAGACCTGATGCGGTGGGACGGTGAAGAAGAGGAAGCAGAAGTCTATTTCAGCGCCTGGGATTACAGCACGGTTGAGGAAGAAAACGAAGAGGGCTTCTCATGGATGTGGGAAGTTTCGGATTATGCATTTGCGGGAGACGTTCTCTACGTCAACCTGTGGAATACCAACGACGACTATGAAGACGTGTACCGTCTGATCGCGGGTCCCGTAAACTATGACGCGGATGACGCGGACGATGCGGAGGAAGAGACGCCGGAAGAGACTGAAGAGGAAGAAGACAGGAAAGGTGTCTTCGGCCGGAGCGAAAAGAAGGACGAGACAGAAGAGCCGGAAGAAGAACCCGAGGAAGAGACCGAGGGAGAAGAGCCCGAAGGAGAAGAGGACGAGTCCGGAATGACCCGCGACGAGTACCTTGAGATGGTCGGCTTCCGTGTGGTCTCCGTGCAGAACGGCGAGTACCTCGCAGTGTATCAGGACGAGCTCATCTTTGTTGACCAGATCGATACGGATGACGAAGAAGAGCCGTACCTTCGGGACGATTACGGCGATTATCTCTATGTGGTCTCCGCGGTGGACCCGGAAGGCAATATCCGAGCTCTGGGCAAGCCGTACGATACCCGGGGAATGTTTGTTGCAGGAGACAAGGCCTACTACGACGGCTATGTGGAAGACTGGGCCCCGGACGAGGACAGTGAAGAGACGCTGACCGGCAGGTACATCTTTGTTTCAGACCTTGAGGCTGAGGAGCCGGAGTCCGAGCTGTTCTCGGACATCGACAATCCCCGGTACATCAAAGGCGTTGCGGGCGGCTGGCTCTGGTACGAGTATGACTCGGACAACTACTGGATCTTAACGGAAGACGTGGACACCGCCTACTGGCTTTCCTGGTATGATGAGGAAGCCGATGAAGACGAAGACGCTGACGAAGAGGATGAAGAAGACGAAGAGGATGAAGAGGACGAGTGGATCCCGCCCACGGACATTCCCGGCGACACCGGTGTGTACGGTCCCGGCGAATGCGACCTGCGGCTCGAGTCTGAGGACCTCGCGGCTGCGTTCCGGCTTCTCCGGACGGACGGCACAGAGCAGTTCTTTGTCGTGCTCCAGCCGAACACTACCGAGATCGTCACGTTCCCCTGCGGTACGTACATCCTGAAGACCGCGGAGGGCGAAGAGTGGATCTCGGACGAAGAGGCCTTCGGTAAGGATGGCATCTATTCCACTACCGACTGGTACGTCTTTGAGGCGGATTACGAATACTACATCGAGGCCGGAGAGCGGGGCGACTTTGAGGGCGACTCGCAGGAGGGCTTCCTGAAATAACACGGCTGAAATAAACAAAGCGCCCCCCGGGACCTGAGGTCCCAGGGGGCGTTCTATAGTGACGGCGGGCTGCGGTCGTCCATATGGTCCACTCCGGGGTACTGCTCTCGCACAGCGGCGGTGTCCCTAACGGCATTAAATTCGCCTGCGCGCTGCGCGCTTGCCTCATTAACTGCCGAGACCGCCGAGCCCCCTCCATGGATCCATACGGCCTCCCTTGACCGCCTGCGTGTTACGGTACACAGGAGCTGAGGAGGCAACGGATCACGGAGTGAGGATTTTCTGCTCACGGAGTGACCGTTGCGACGAAAGCTCCGTCAGAATGGTCACGGGAGGTCGAATTCCGCGGCGAAGTCGCACGTGGGGGTGCCAATGCTGTTGAGCACCCGGTAATGGCCCGCGGGGAGGTCGCCGTAGGGACCGATCCAATAGGTCATGTCGTACGACTGGTCCGGGGCGAGTTCATAGCCGAGGTCATGGAACATCATATCTTCGGCGGGCGGGACGGAATACCACGTGCCGTCCACCAGCACCTGGAGCATGTAATACTCTCCAAAGAAGTAGTTCTCGTCCATATGGTTCGTGAAGCGGACCGTGAGCTTGTCTCCATCGATGCCGGTCACTTCATAATCCACGTCGTATTTGTTTTCGGGCTCCTGCCCGACGCCCATGAAGTCCGTATTCCAGACGCCGTCCTGAAGCATATACTGTCTTGCGCAGGGGAACTGGGCCGGATTCCCGTTTTCCCAGCTTTCATCAAACGGATAACCCGTGAGGATCTCTTCAAAGTTGTAATCGAATTTGTATTTTTTTCCGTCCTGAGTGAACAGAAATCCGTTGGACCATGCGAAACTGGTGGTGAATCTTTCCGCATTCATCAGCGAAAACCCGTAGATCGGATATGTGAGGTCGTCAAAACTCCAGTTTTCCGCTTCCTCCGCCTTAACCGCGGATAATGCCTTGAGGAATTCAGACTTCAGATCATCGTGCTGATACATGACGCTGACCTGATACGAGGTCCCTTCTTCTTCACTGCAGAAGATGAGGGCCGAATCATCAAGCGTCATGCCGTTAAAGATCTGGTTTCCTTTCTTCGCAGAAACCGTGATGCAGCCTGCTGCGAACAGTACCGCTGCAGCCGTAATAAGTAAGACCCGTTTTTTCATTGTGAGCTCCTTTCCATATCACAGGATACCTTTAATGACAGGAATTGGCCAGCGGCAGTTACATATCTCGGGTATTTTTCTGTTTTTTCATCCGAAAATAAAAAAGTGCTTGATTTTTTCCTGAGACTCATATATAATCCCTTTGTTGTCAAAAGGACATAGCGCTATCGCCAAATGGTAAGGCAACGGACTCTGACTCCGTCATTTTCCAGGTTCGAATCCTGGTAGCGCTGCGTAAAGGCCCGGCGGATGCCGGGCCTTTGATTTTTCGATCAGTTTTCCAGGGAGTGCCCCGTGCTGCGCACTCCCGCGATCCGCCCTGATTCGCAGCTTTGATTCCCTGGAAAAAGAAAATGTTACAAAATTGTGACAATATCTTGACAAGAAAAATCTGGTTTGGTACTATATGTTTGTAAAAGAATATAGGCGGGAAGTCTCATGGCTTGCAGTGGAGGCGGAACCCGCATACAAGATATTGAAAGGGATCTGTTATGATTAAGAAATATATTGCTGCTACAGCCATACTGATCTCAGCAGGCGCCGCGGTCGTGATCACGGCCATGGCTGTTACGAATACAAAGATTCAGCGTGCAGCGGAAGACACCGTCACACAGGAGGTTCAGGAATACCTCGTCGATGAAGTGGCCGCCCCCGAAGAGACGCTGCCGCCTGAGACGGCGCTCGTCATGGAAGAGCCTACAGAAGCTGTACAGTCGTATATTCCGAGAGGACCCGTTTCAAATGAGCCCGCAGAAGAGGTCACGGAGACTCAGGACGAACACATCGGCCTCACTGCGCTTGCGCAGTGCGAGAACGCCGTAAACGTCCGTTCCGGCCCCTCCACGAACTACGAAGTGGTCGGCAAGATCTACAACAACTGCGCCGCGGAGATCCTCGACGTCTCCGAACAGGGCGACGGCGTCTGGTACCTCATGCAGTCCGGCGAAGTCCGCGGCTACATCAAGGCTGAATTTTTCCTGACTGGAGAAGAAGCAGAAGCGAAAAGAGAAGAAGTCGGCATCAAAAAGGGCATCGTGCTTTCCGAGGACGGCCTGAACGTCCGTTCTGCACCGGACAGCTCGGATCCCAATAATATCTACACCGTGTTCATGCCCGGCGTGGAAGTGCTGGTCATAGGCCTGACCGACGATGGCTGGGCTGAGATCGACACGGACGACGGCACCACGGGCTACGTGAAGGCAGAATATCTGGACATCCGTACCGAGTTCAAGACGGCCATTACGATGGAAGAAGAGAACCGGCTCGTCCAGGTACAGCTTGCCCGGATCGAGGCTGCAAGGATCGCCCAGGAACAGTACGAGCAGTGGCTTGCAGAATCCAAGGCAGCGGAAGAAGAACAGCAGTACCAGCAGTATCTGGCTGAGTCCAGGCAGCAGGAGCAGGCAGCAAGTGTAGCAGCCAACACCCCGGCACCTGCAGCCAATACGCCGGCTCCCGCAGGCAACTCAACGCCTGCACCGGCACAGCCCCAGCCTCCGGTGAGTTCTACTACACCGCCTGCACCGGCACAGCCCGCAGTCACGAACAGCGAGCTCCGGAACGCGATCGTCGCATATGCCCTTCAGTTTGTGGGTAATCCGTACGTCCACGGCGGCAGGAGCCTTGTCACCGGCACCGACTGCTCCGGCTTCACCTATCTTGTGTATGACCATTTTGGCATCCGCCTTCCGTCATACACCCCGGCAGGCCAGATGAACGGCGGGCGCGCGGTTCCGCTCGACCAGATCCAGCCCGGCGACCTCCTGTTCTACCCGAACAACAACACGTATCCGAACGTCGGCCACGTTGCGATGTACATCGGCAACGGCCAGATCGTTCACGCAGGAAACGAATCCACCGGTATCCAGGTCCGCGAGGCCTTCTACCGTGAACCCATCTGCGCACGGTCCTATGCGGACTGATCAGGTAACATCATCAAGTGCAAGGACAGCAGCCTGAAGCGCTATGGATAGTTCTTCAAAAGAATAACCGTCGGATAAAGACGGTAC
Source organism: Lachnospiraceae bacterium (assembly GCA_017441825.1). GTDB lineage: Bacteria > Bacillota > Clostridia > Lachnospirales > Lachnospiraceae > UBA1267. Next base: position 27,059 of record JAFRVD010000039.1, on the reverse strand, counting down.
GTGGATGAAGCAGACCGGAAGCGGCCTGCTTTTTCCATTTGCGGCGAGGAGCACCTGGTAATACAGGTCGTTGCAGACGTACGCACCGGCGGACAGGGAGACTTCGGCAGGCACTCCGCTTTCACGGATGGCTGCGGCAAGCCTGCGGACGTTAATCGTTGAGACGAGCGCGTCCGGTCCGTCCGCTACGGGTACGTCCATCGGCGCGTTCCCGGCGTTGTCCGGGATCCGTCCGAAGCGCAGGTTGTGCGCGTAACGTTCGGGCGTCACGACTTTCCTTCCGGCGGCCTGGCCGGTGAGGAGCACGGCGTCCGGGCGGAGTGAATCGATGGCCGTAAGAACCGGGACGGCGCACTCTCCAAAGACCACGGGGACCGTGAGGCGCGTAAGCTTCCAGTCATTGATCGTATCCGGAAGGCGGGTCACGGCTTCCAGGGAGGCATTCGTGTCATCGCCTCCAAAGGGCTCAAAGCAGGTAATCAGCAGTTTTTTCATATATATTCTCCGGTGATGATCAGGCGTGATTCTGTGAGGACAAAGGGGATGCGGACGTCATAGGCGCCGATGGGGAGCTCATCTGTTATGAACTGCTCCGGGCAGAGGCCGATGGCGGGGCACTGTGTTTCCGGCAGATACCGGTCGTAAAAGCCGCCGCCGTGACCTAAGCGGAAGCCGGCTTCGGTAAAGGCGAGGCCGGGGACCAGGATCAGGGAGAGCTCACCCGCCGGGACAACAGGGGCTTCTTCGGAAGGCTCGGGGATCCCGAAGGAGCCCGGGCGAAGTGAAGAAAGATCCGTAACTTCACGGGCGGTCATCAGTCCCTTTCCTTCGATCCGTGGCATTGCGAGATGCTTCCCGCGGCGGAGGACCTCACAGAGGATCTTCTTCGTATCCGGCTCGTGCGCCATGCCGAAGAAGCAGAAGACAGAGTCTGCATCGGCGAAAGCCGGAAGTGTGAAAAGACGGTCCGTCATCCAGGCGCTGATCTTTTCCCATTCCGCGGCTGCGAGCGCTTTTCTCTTAGCCATAAACTCCCTGCGAAGTTCCTTTTTGCTTAACTGAAGATCCATGGTCAGCCTCCTTTCACGCTTATTATATCGGTTTCCGGAGAAATTGACTACAGAATTTGAAAAAACAGGATGTACATGGCAGATTTTATGCTATAATAATTTATTACAATGCCGTATTACGGGTCAGAGCCCGATCCACAGGAGAGGACAGGCAGTATGAGAACGAGAAGAGCCGTTTTCAGGAAACGATTCCTGAAGAGAGATCTGAAAAAAGAATATCCGGCTGCCGCCTCGGGGGCAGCGAACTGGCCGGTCCGGAAAGCCCGGGATCTGCCGGTCCGGGAGACTGGAGGTCAGCCGGTCCGGGAGGTTTTTGATCAGACGGCCGGGGAAAAGGCTGCTCCTGATGAAGCTATATTTGTATCTGAGGCACAGATAGAAATTAAGGCGCAGAAAGAAGCAGCGGTACAGAAAGAAGCTGAAGCTGAGAAAGAAGCTGAGGCACTGAAAGAAGCTGAAGCTCAGAAAGAAATAGAGAGACAGAAAGAAGCTGAAGCTCAGAAAGAAGCCGAAAGACAGACAGAACCCCGGGTACTGGAAAAAACAGGCGTACCAGCAGAAGCTGAAGCTCAGATCATAAACAAAGAACAGGCTGGATCTCCTGTACAGGAAGGAACTTCAGTGTATAGGGAACCGGCAGTGCACGAGGCACCTGAATCTGAGAGACCATCCCACGAGGCACCTGAACCTACGACTGCAGCCCGTGAGGCACCTGAACCTGAGAGAGCAGCACATGAAACGCCTGAAACTCAGGAAACTGCTGTCCACGAAACATCCCTGATACAGGAACCATCCGAAGCCCGGGAAGAAACGGAAAAGACTATGGGAAAGAAGAAAGACAAGATAAAACCGGAGAAGGACAAGAAGAAAGAAAAAGCCCTCCCGGAGGCATCCGTAAAGAAGGAGAAGGTCCGGTCCGCACAGGACATCGAAGCGCTTTCCCGTGCGGAAGACATGATCCGGGACGGCCTGTCCGTATCAGGTACTGCCCAGATCCCTGGGACCGCCGTTCCTTTAGCCACGAGAGAAGAGCCGGATTCCAGCAACACCGTCATCCTGAGCGGCAAAAAGGCGAAGAAGCAGGATACGGAGTGTTTTGAAAACCGCGAGCTCTCCTGGCTCAAATTCAACGAACGCGTGATGGAGGAGGCGGAGGATTCCACAAACCCCCTCGGTGAACGGCTGAGCTTCCTCTCCATCTACCAGACCAACCTGGATGAATTTTTCATGGTCCGTGTAGGCTCCCTTCACGACCAGATGATCCTGGACCCTAGCGTACGGGACAATAAGACCTTCATGACTTCCAGGGAGCAGATCAGCGCGATCTCGAAAAGGGTCCGAAGGCTCTCCCCGCGGAACGCGGAAGCGTTCCGCGACTGCATGGCAGGCCTTCGGAACTACGGCATCCGCCTGACGAATTTCGCCTCTCTTGAGAAGAGCGAGGCCGCATACCTGGAAGCGTTCTTCAAGGCGGAGGTCCTGCCGCTTCTGTCCCCCGTGGTGGTGACCAAGAAGCAGCCCTTCCCCTTCCTTGAAAACGAAGACCTGTACGCGTTCTGCATGCTCGGCAAAAAGGGTGAGCGCGACCGCATCGGCATGGTCGCGTGCTCCGTGCGTTCATTAAACCGCCTGATCCCCATCAGGACGCACAAGGGCGAATACATGCTCGCGGAGGAGCTGATCCTGCACTTCCTGCCGCTCGTGTTCCGCTCCTATACGGTCGGCGAAAAGGCCGTCGTCCGCATCACGCGGAACGCCGATATCGACGCGGATAATATTTACGACGAAGACCTCGACTACCGCGAGCTCATGCAGAAGCTCATCAGGAGCCGGAAGCGTCTTGCGCCGGTCCGTCTGGAATACACGCGGTCCATGAACAAGAAGACCATTTCGAGGCTCTGCAATGAGCTCGACCTCCCGGAGGAGCAGGCCTTCCTCACGGAGCGGCCGCTGGACCTTTCCTTCCTCGGGACGTTCCGGAACACACTGTACAGCACAAACCCGGAGCTCTTCTACGAGCGCCGTCAGCCGCAGCGGCCGGTGAGCCTTGACGAAAACCGTCCGGTCATCGACCAGGTGCTTGAGCACGACGTGCTGCTCTACTATCCGTACGAGCGCATGAATCCGACCATCACGCTCTTACAGGAAGCGGCCCGCGACCCCGACGTGGTCTCCATCCGCATGACGCTCTACAGGCTTGCAAAGAACAGCCAGATCGTGAGCGCACTGGTCGCGGCGTCGGAAGCCGGCAAGCAGGTGGACGTCCTGGTGGAGCTTAAGGCCCGCTTCGACGAGGAAAATAATATCCACTGGTCCCACATGCTGGAGGACGCGGGGTGTCATGTGATGTACGGCCTCGGCCCGTACAAGGTACATTCGAAGCTCCTTCTGGTCACCCGCGTACGCGACGGGAAGACCGAGTTCATCACTCAGATCGGCACCGGAAACTACAATGAAAATACGGCGAGGCTCTATACGGACCTCTGCTTCATGACCGCAAAGGAAAATATCGGCCTGGACGCGGTGCGCGTCTTCCAGGCGCTGAGCCTTGAGGAGCTCCCGACGGAGTTTGAAAAGCTTCTGGTATCGCCGCTCGGCCTCCAAAACCGCATCATAGAGATGATCGACTTTGAGATCGAAGAGAAAAAGGCGGGACGGCCGGCGTACATCGGCCTCAAGCTGAACTCCATCACGGACAAGGACATCATCGACAAGCTCATCGAAGCGTCCGCGGCCGGCGTAAAGATCGACATGATCGTCCGGGGGATCAGCTGTCTCCATTCTGCCATTCCGGAGAAGACGGACAATATCCATCTGATCTCCATCGTCGGACGGTTCCTGGAGCACGCCAGGATCTACATTTTCGGGACGCCCGAGCGCGAGCGCGTATATATCGCTTCCGCGGACTTCATGACCAGGAACACGCTTCGGCGCGTGGAGGTGGCGGCGCCCGTGGAGGAGCCGGAGCTTCGCGAAAAGATCCACCGGATCTTCAGCCTGCAGCTTCAAGATAACGTCAAAGCCCGCGAGCAGTGCCCGGACGGCATCTACCGGAAGCGCGTTCCTGCTGCGGACGAGCCGGAGGTGAACTCCCAGGAGCTGTTCTATGAGCGCGCCTATTCGGAGGACGGCTTGTAACGGAGCTATTCTCCGAAACCTGAAAAAACCAGACGGCAGCCGGGATCCGGCTGCAAAGCATAAAGGAGGAAACTATGAAATTCAGTGAAATGCCCTATCAGAGGGTAGACCGGGACGAAACAATTGAGAAGCTCACGGCGCTCCTTACGCGCGCGAAGAACGCGCAGTCCGGTGAGGAACTCTTTGCCGTGCACGAAGATATGTACAAGGTGCGCGCGGACATCATGACCAACATCGTGATCGCGTCCATCCGCCACGGGATCGACACCACGGACGAGTTCTATGAAAAAGAGCAGGATTATTACGACATGATGCTGCCGGAGCTTGAGAACTACATGAACATGTACCAGAAGGTGCTGTTCGAGTCTCCGTATCGTCCGTATATGGAAGAGAAGATCGGTCCGGTCGCGTTCAGGAATATCGAGATCGCGCTGAAGGCCTTCGATGAAAAGCTGATCCCCTCCATGCAGGAGGAAAACGCGCTCACGACCCGCTACATGAAGCTCCTCGCAAACGCGAAGATCCCCTTCAATGGAGAAGAGTGCAACCTGACGATGATCCGGAAGTACATGACGGACGGCGACCGTTCCGTCCGAAAGGCCGCGTGGAAAGCGGCGTCGGACTATTTCCTGACTGTCACCGATGAGATCGACGAAATCTACGACAAGCTCGTGAAGCTCCGCACCGAAATGGCGCACATCATGGGCTACAAGAACTACGTCGAGCTCGGCTACTACCGCATGAACCGGAACGACTACGGCCGCGAGGACGTGGAGAACTTCCGGAAGCAGGTCAAGGAAAGCTTTGTGCCGTTTGCGACCAGGCTCCATGAGGACCGGAGGAAGCGCTTAGGACTTGACACGCTTAAATACTACGATAACGACATGTACTTCCCGAACGGCAACCCGGCGCCCACGGGCACGCCCGAGGAGATCCTGCTGGCCGGCCAGAAGATGTACCATGAGCTGTCCCCGGAGACCAGTGAGTTCTTCGACTTCATGATGGAGAACGAGCTGTTCGACGTGTACGGCCGTCCCACCAAACAGCAGGGCGGGTACATGACCTTCATCGAAAACTACAAATCCCCGTTCATTTTCGCGAACTTTAACGGCACGTCCGGAGACGTGGATGTGATCACTCACGAATGCGGCCACGCGTTCCAGGGGTTCCTCACGAGGAACGACCCGATCCGCGAGCATGCGGACATCACGATGGAGACCGCGGAGATCCACTCCATGTCCATGGAGTACTTCACGTACGGCTGGATGAAGGATTTCTTCGGCGACCGCTCGGACGACTACCTCACGATGCACCTCGCGGATTCCGCGATCTTCGTGCCGTATGGCTGCATGGTCGATGAATTCCAGCACGTCGTGTATGAGAACCCGGATATGACCCCGAAGGAGCGGAAAGCGCTCTGGAAGGAGCTCGAGCATACCTACCGCCCGCATTTAGACTACGAGGACGACCCGTTCTTCGGAGAAGGCGGCTGGTGGCAGCGGCAGCAGCACATCTTCAACAGCCCGTTCTACTACATCGACTATGTGCTCGCGTCTGTTTGTGCGATGCAGTACAAGGTAAAGATGGACGAAAACTACAAGGCCGCCTGGGAATCCTATCTCAAGCTGTGCCGCCTGTCCGCGTCCGATTTCTACAGGAACGAGCTTAAGGCCGTCGGCTTAAACAGCCCGTTCGAAGACGGCACCATCAAGGAACTCGTGGAAGCACTGGAAAAAAAGGCTTGAAACAGAACTATGGGGAATTACGATCAGGAGATCACAAAAAGAAGGACGTTTGCCATCATCAGCCATCCTGACGCCGGCAAGACGACTCTCACGGAAAAATTTCTGCTCTACGGCGGAGCCATCAACACCGCAGGCTCCGTCAAGGGCAGAAAGACACAGAAGCACGCGGTATCCGACTGGATGGAGATCGAAAAGCAGAGAGGTATTTCCGTCACGAGCTCCGTCCTCCAGTTTGAATATGAAGGATACTGCATCAACATCCTGGACACGCCCGGCCACCAGGACTTTTCCGAGGACACGTACCGCACGCTGATGGCGGCGGATTCCGCGGTCATGGTGATAGACGGCGCAAAGGGCGTGGAGCCGCAGACCATCAAGCTGTTCAAGGTCTGCGTGCTCAGGCACATCCCGATCTTCACGTTCATCAACAAGATGGACCGCGAGATCAACGACCCGTTCGAGCTCATGGACGAGATCGAGCGGATCCTCGGGATCCGGACCTGCCCCATCACGTGGCCCATCGGCTCCGGCAAAAGCTTCCAGGGCGTCTATGACCGCACCACGGACGAGATCACGAAGTTCTTCGCGGCGGATTCCGGAAAGCACGAGCTCGAGACGGAGCGCGTGGCGCTTTCGGACGCCGAGGGCGTGATCGGGAAGGCTGCGTATGAGAAGCTTCAGGAGGACCTGGAGCTCTTAGACGGCGCCGCAGAGGAGTTCGACCTCGAAAAGGTCAGTAACGGCCTCCAGTCGCCGGTGTTCTTCGGCTCGGCCCTTACAAACTTCGGCGTGGAGAACTTCCTCAACCACTTCCTCGCGATGACCTATCCGCCGATGGCCCGGAATTCCTCGGAAGGCGTGGTCTCCCCGTTCGACCCGGATTTTTCAGCCTTCGTCTTCAAGATCCAGGCAAATATGAACAAAGCTCACCGGGACAGGATCGCGTTCATGCGGATCGTCTCCGGAAAATTTGAAGCAGGGATGGAGGTCTATTACGTCCAGGGCGAGCGGAACATCCGGCTCACCCAGCCGCAGCAGATGATGGCGGAGGAGCGGAAGATCGTGGAAGAAGCGTATGCCGGCGATATCATCGGCATCTTCGACCCGGGCATCTTCCATATAGGCGATACCATCGTGACACCGGGACGGAAGTTCCGCTTCGGCGGCATCCCGACGTTCGCGCCGGACCACTTCTGCCGCATACGTCAGGCGGACACCATGAAGAGGAAGCAGTTCACGAAGGGCGTGTACCAGATCGCGCTGGAAGGCGCAGTGCAGATCTTCAAGGAAGTGAACGCCGGGCTCGAGGAGATCATAGTGGGTGCCGTGGGCGTGCTGCAGTTCGACGTGCTCAAGTTCCGGCTGGAGAACGAGTACCACGTGGAGATTGCGATGGAGCAGCTCCCGTACGAGTACATCCGCTGGATCGTGAACCCGCACGAGATCGACCCCGCGCGGATCCAGGGCACGTCCGACATGAAGCGCATCACGGACCTTAACGACCAGCCGCTGCTTCTGTTTATCAACAGCTGGTCCGTCCGGATGGTGGAGGAGCGGAATCCCGCGCTGAAACTGTCCGAGTTCGGCAATATGTCCGAATTTTAATTCGTTCTTTTGTAGATAATTCATACTGAACACGAAAACTGCCCTGCTTTTTTTCGCTTGCATTGCGCATTTCTTTGTGTTAAAGTATTAAGTGATTCTTTTTTACGGGTGGTTTATGGTCTCAAAAAAGTATGTGGGCGATTACAAGATCGACGTGGAATACAACCCGGTCACAAAACGGCAGAAGACCACGGCGCATTACGTAGGACCACGCTTTTCCTTTACGGAGCCTGAAAGGATCCGGGAGACCAGGATCTGGTTTACGGTACTCACACTGGTCATCGTTGCGGCGCATCTTTTCATGCTTTTTGTGAACGCGCCGTGCATGCACGTCTGGTATGTGTCCGGACCGGCCGTCTTCATGATGATCCCGCTGCTTCTTGCGCTGGCCTCGCTGTGGCGGCTGCTTACGGCAAAGGAGACCGTGACGCGCGAGCACAGGGACAAGACCGAGGGGAGATACCCGGCGGTACTCATTGCAACGGCCATCCTGGCGGTCCTGGGGCTCATCGGCCACCTCGTTTACTCGATCCGTGTGGGGGACACCCCTGCGGACACGCTTTTTTACATTCCATATGTGGTTATCCTGGCATCATCCGCCGTTCTCTTTTCCATGAGGCACCGCATCCGGTTTTCCGAAACGGAGGGGGGAGCACCCGATCCTGCCGATAACATAAAAAAAGAGGAGGAACTTAAAGAATGAAGAAGTTTTCCAAGATTCTCGCACTCCTTCTTGCTCTCGTTATGGTATTCTCCATGGCTGTAACCGCAGCTGCTGAAGAGACCGAAGGCGAAGCTGAAGAAGAGACTGTTGAAGAAGAAGCTGCTGCTGAAGAAGGCGCAGGCAAGCTGGTTTACGCTACCTCTACCTTCGGCCAGAAGTTCAGCCCGTTCTTCTACACCACCGTTTATGATGCAGAAGTCGTGAGCATGGTTACCGGCTCCCTGCTTGCATCTGACCGCGGCGGCGCTATCGTAGAGCATGGTATTGAAGGTGAAGACCGTGAATACAACGGCACCGTTTACCATTACGATGGCATGGGCGACGTTGAAGTCGTTCAGAACGACGACGGCACTGTTGATTACTTCCTGACGATGCGTGAAGGCGTCAAGTTCTCTGACGGCGTTGAAGCGACCATCGACGACGTGATCTTCGGTATCTACGTCTGCTGCGACCCGACTTACGACGGATCCAGCACCATCTATGCACTTCCGATCGAAGGCATGGAAGAGTACAGAAGCGGTATGGATTCCCGCGGCAACGCGATCTTTGCAGCAGGCGATGCCGGCTATGAAGAGACCGAGCTTTGGACGGAAGACCAGTACAACGCTTTCTGGGATTACTACAACAATCAGGCTGGCGCTGACTTCGCACAGGAGATTCTTGACTACTGTGTAAGCAAGGGCTACAACTCTCCTGACGACCCGGTAGAAGTTACCGCTGCTACCTGGGGCTTCACGGATCTTCCCGAAGGCGCTACCGCTCAGGATTTCTGGGATGCGATCGTTGCAGCATACGAGACCACGGAAGAAGCTGAATCTGTTGAATCTGCAGGTTCTACCCGTCTCAGCCTGACCATCGCTGCTCTTGGCGCTGAATTCGAAGCCGGTGTCAACACTGGTGAGAGCGCTGCCAGCATCACCGGTATCGAAAAGACCGGCGACTACACCATGACCATTCACATGACGTCTTATGACGCAACCGCTATCTACAGCATGGCTTTCACCGTAGCTCCGCTTCATTACTACGGCGATGCTGACCTGTACGATTACGACAACAACAGCTTCGGCTTCGTAAAGGGTGACCTTTCCGGCGTTAAGGCTGTTACCACCCAGCCTCTTGGCTGCGGCCCGTACATCTTCGAAGGCTACGAGAACGGTGTTGCAACCTTCACCGCGAACGAAGACTACTACCTTGGCGCTCCGGCAGTCAAGACCTTCCTGTTCCAGGAGTCTGTTGATTCCGACTATGTCCCGGGTACTGTTTCCGGTTCCTTCGATATCTCTTCTCCGTCCGTCAACGACAACACCCTTAACGCTATTAAGGATGCGAACGGCGGCGAACTGAACGGCGACGTAGTTACCACCTACCTTGTAGACTACCGCGGCTACGGCTATATCGGCATCAATGCTGACCTTGTCAACATCGACGACGATCCGGGCAGCGATGAGTCCAAGGCTCTTCGTAAGGGCTTCATGACCCTGTTCGCAGTATACCGCGACACCGTCATCAACTCTTACTACGGCGACCGCGCAGCGGTCATCCAGTACCCCATCTCCAATACTTCCTGGGCTGCTCCGAAGCCGGCAGACGAAGGCTACAAGTTAGCTTACTCTGTTGACGCAGACGGCAATACCATCTACACCGATGACATGACCGACGAGGAGAAGTATGAAGCAGCTAAGGCAGCTGCCATCACCTGGTTCCAGGCTGCAGGCTTCACCTATGATGAAGAGCAGGGCAAGTTTGTTGACGTTGAGGATACCTGGGAAGTCATGATCCCCGGCCAGGGCGAGCAGGACCATCCGGCATACGGCATCGTTGTTGCCGCTTCCGAAGTTCTTGCAGAGCTTGGCATCACCCTTCAGGTGAACGACGTTGTGACCTCTGTCTGGAACAACCAGCTTGAAGCAAACTCCGCTATGATGTGGGCTGCTGCATGGCAGGCTTCCGTTGACCCGGATATGACTCAGGTTTACCACAGCGACAATGCTCATGGCAACGGCACGAACTCCAACCACTACGCTGTTGATGATGAGGCTCTTGATGAACTCATCGTTGCAGGCCGTGCAAGTGCTGATACCGAAGAGCGTAAGTCCATCTACAAAGAGGCTATGGAGATCATCATGGATTGGGGCTGCGAGCTTCCGACCTACCAGAGGAAAGACTGCACCATCGCTTCTACCGAGCGCGTCAATATCGACTCCATGCCCAAGGATATGACTCCTTACTGGGGCTGGATGGCTGAGCTTGAGAAGCTTGAAGCGAAGTAATCCGAAATCACATAGTTTCACTGCTTAACGGCATGGGAAGGGGCTTCGGCCCCTTCCCACTTGTGCTCTAACAGATATTATGGGACGCGGACAGATCCGTTTTTCGGACACCGGCTGTTTCCGGGGAACGGATGTGTCCGCGCGAGTCTGTAATGCACGGGCCGTGGGAGAGATCCCGAACAAAGATACCTGAGATTGGAGAATTAGTATGGCGAAGTATACGATCAAACGCCTATTGTACAGCGCGATCATCCTGTTCTTTGTAATGTTCCTGATCTACGTGCTGATGTACAATATGCCGGGCGGCTTCCTGGAGACGAAGGCAAGAGAGCTTGCTTCCCGTCCCGGTGCAAACAAGAGTTATTCGGAATGGCTGGCGGACCTGAACGCCCAGTACGGTATGGACAAGGGTATCGTCCTCGGCTACTTTACATGGCTGAAGAGCGCGGTCACGGGCAACTGGGGCGATTCCTGGGCCTGGACCCTTCCTGTCACACAGGAATTCCACAATACCGTATGGTACAGCTTCATCCTGAGCCTGATCTCGTTCATTTTCGAGCTCCTGATCGCGATCCCTCTCGGAATCAGCGCGGCAAGGAAACAGTACAGCTTTACGGACTATTTCACCACCGTCGTCGCCATGGTATGCATCTCCATGCCGACCTTCTTCCTGGCTACGCTTCTGAAATACGTGTTCGCGGTCAAGCTGGGCTGGTTTGATATTTCCGGCATGCAGGGCCGTGATTACGGCGAGCTGTCCCGTTTCGGTCAGATCCTGGATATTGCGAAGCACTTTGTCCTTCCGTCCATCACCCTGATCATCATCAGTATCGGCGGCCTGATGCGTTATACGCGTACGAACATGCTGGAAGTCCTGAACTCCGACTATATCCGTACTGCCCGCGCGAAGGGCGTTCCTGAGAAGGAGGTTATCAATAAGCATGCTTTCCGGAATACGCTCATTCCGTTAGTCACCATGCTGGGCGGTTCGCTGCCGGGCCTGTTCTCCGGTGCGCTCATTACGGAAACGCTGTTCAGTATCCGCGGCATCGGCTATGCTTCCTATACCTCGATGACCCAGGCCGATATTCCGTTTACGATGTTCTATCTGGCCTTCCTTTCAATATTGACCCTGTTGGGCAATCTGATCTCAGACCTGCTGTACGGTGCGGTCGACCCGCGTGTACGGCTGGCAGACTAAGGAGGTGCCGGTATGTCTATCAGTAAATACGATTTAAATGAAGCTCTGAAAAAACAGAAGGCGGAGCAGATCGCCAACGGGGAAACAAACCTGAACGAAAACGGCGAAAAGAAGCTGGACGACGTCACCCGTGTCAAGGTCCTTTCTCCCGGACGCCAGGTGTTCAAGCGTTTCATCAGGAACCGTCTTGCGGTATTCGGATCCGTTACTCTGATCATCCTGTTCCTGTTCTCCTTTGTCGGGCCGCTGTTCTATGCGTACGGCCAGAAGCAGATCTTCCGTAAATACAGCTCCGAGCGTGTGAACTATGCGCTTGCAAAAGAAAACACCGCGTACAACGGCTATGAAGTCGACGGGTCTGTCGAGCTCGAGCGTACCGTCCGTACCGCAATGAACTCAAACATCAAGTCCATGATCGTGCTGGGCGAGGACGTCCGTATCGTATTCGGAAAGGAAGGAGATCCCTATCTGATCCGTAAGCTCGGCAATGAAGTCTACACTGTCGGAACTGCGGAGACCGAAGAGGTCTGCACGATCGGTGAAAGCGTTACCTCACTGGGCATATTCAACCCCATTAAAGGCCAGATGAACTTCAAGGGCAATGAAGTGGACGGCCTGGAGGCTGCACTGAAAAAAGCAGTCACCAAGAAGACGACCACGGATCAGGAAGTCGAATTTGAAGGCGTCCTGTATTCCGTGAAGAAGAAATCCAAGATCGAATGGGAAGTCACGGCTGTCATGGACGGCCTGAACTACGCCGGCGATGAGAAGGACGCGGCTTTTGAAGACGCCGCGAACGAAGCGGTGGAAGCCGGAGCAGCTGATTTTACTGTGGGAGACGCCGAATATGCGGTATCCTACGGGAAGACGAGCGCTACGGTTTATGAGATCCTTTCCGATACGCCTGCACAGGTCTACTCCAGATTTATTGTGGACGCGTATGAGACCGGGAAGAAGCTCAGTGATGAATTCAAGGCCGGCGCGCTCTATAACGCGTATACTACCGGCAAATTCGAAGCAGACGGAGAATCCTTTACGGTTAAGCCTGACGGCGAAGAAGCCCTGATCGTTTACGACGCGGACGGTAAAGATTACGCGGAATTCACTACCTTTGCGGTCCGCCGTTATTCCGGCGAAGACAGCATGGCCTTTGACCTCAAGCAGGCCGTTGCTGAAACGATCGTGGAAATGCAGGCGGAAGGCAAAAAGTCCGGGAAGATGAATTATCAGCTTCCCATGCAGGATTCCGAGACCGGCGTGGTGGCCCGCGACGATGAAGGCAACGTCCTGTACAATGACACCGAGATCGAGATCACGCAGCGTGATACCGGCGAGTTCGTGCTGAACTGCGACCAGGTCATCTACATCATCGACCGCTTCGCGTCTCCCAGCAAGGACCACATCCTCGGTACGGACGGCGACGGCTTCGACGTGCTTTCACGTATCATGTACGGCGGCCGTGTATCTCTCATGGTCGGCTTTGTCGTTATCTTCCTGGAGACGTTCCTCGGCATCATCATGGGCGGTCTGGCCGGCTATTACGGCGGCTGGGTCGACATGGTCATCATGAGGCTCGTGGATATTTTCTACTGCCTGCCTTCCATGCCCATCATGATCATCTTAGGCGCCATGATGGACGCGATGCGCCTTGGCACGTACGTCCGTCTGTTCATCATGATGGCAGCCCTCGGTATTATGGGCTGGGCCGGCGTGGCACGTCTGGTCCGCGGCCAGATCCTGTCTCTCCGTGAGCAGGAGTTCATGATCGCGGCGGAATCCACCGGCATCAAGGTCAAGGACCGTATTTTCCACCACCTGATCCCGAACGTCATGCCGCAGCTCATTGTTACGGCTACCATGGGTATCGGCGGCGTCATCATCATGGAATCCACCCTGTCCTTCTTAGGACTTGGTGTTAAGCATCCGCTCGCGACCTGGGGCACCATCATCAACTCCGTGTCCTCCTCGTCGGCTATGGCGCACTATGCATTTATCTGGATCCCGGTCGGTCTTCTGATCTGCTTCACAGTTATTGCTTTCAACTTCGTAGGCGACGGTCTTCGTGACGCATATGACCCGAAGGCCAAGAGATAAGGGGGTAAGAGTATGGCTGAGAATACCAAAAACGGATCGAAGAAAAAAGGCGCTTCTTACCTTTCCGCGCGTGAGTCCAGAAGAATCACCAAGTACAACCGCCGCGTAACGAAGAGGCTTGAAAAGCAGCGTGCGGACGCGAACAAGGATGAGAACCTTTATACCACAAAGATGAAGGACGAAGGCAACGTTGTTGAGTTCGACAATGTCTGCACGTACTTCTTCACGGATGCCGGCACGGTCAAGGCCGTGGACGGCGTCACCTTCAACGTGCCCAAGTGCTCCACCGTAGGCGTTGTGGGCGAGTCCGGCTGCGGCAAATCCGTCACGAGCCTTTCCCTGATGCAGCTTCTTCAGAGGCCGCAGGGCCAGGTAGTGGGCGGTGAGATCCGCTTCAACAAGGACGACGGCACGGCGTACAATATCGTGAATACACCAAACGAGATCATGGAGAAGATCCGCGGCAACCGGATCTCTATGATCTTCCAGGAGCCCATGACGTCCCTGAACCCGGTCTTCAGGATCGGCGCGCAGGTCGATGAAGTGCTGAAGCTCCATAACCCGGACTGGACGGAAGAGCAGATCAAGGAGAGAACGCTCGAGATGCTGGACATGGTCGGCATCGCGAACAAAGAGGGCGTATACAAAATGTATCCGCACGAGCTGTCCGGCGGTATGCGGCAGCGTGTCATGATCGCCATCGCATTAGCGTGCTCGCCCACTCTGATTATTGCCGACGAGCCCACCACGGCGCTGGACGTGACCATCCAGGCACAGATCCTGGACCTTCTTCAGAACCTGAAGGACAGGCTGCAGTCGTCCATCATGCTGATCACCCACGACCTTGGCGTTGTGGCAGGCATGGCGGACTACGTGGTCGTCATGTACGCGGGCCGCGTCATCGAAAAAGGCACTGCGGACGATATTTTCCATCATCCTTCCCATCCGTACACCATCGGCCTGATGCGTTCAAAGCCTGTGGTCGGCAAGAAGGTGGAGGAGCTTTACAATATCCCCGGTTCCGTTCCGAACCCGGTCGATATGCCGAACTACTGCTATTATAAGGATCGCTGCGAGATGCACTGCGACCGCTGCAGCGGAGACTATCCGCCGGAGATCCGGATCAGCGACACGCACGTCGTTTCCTGCTGGCGCTACTTTGACGAAGGCGAAGTGCTGGGTTATCCGAAGTCTGTGAATGTGGAGGATCTGTAAATGGCTGAATCTGAAGTTTTGTTAGAAGTAAAGGACCTGAAAAAATGGTTCCCGATCAAAGCCGGCTTCTTCAAGCACACAGTCGGCTATGTCTACGCGGTAGACGGGATCTCCTTCCAGATCAAGCGCGGCCAGACGATGGGCCTTGTGGGTGAGTCGGGATGCGGCAAATCCACCACCGGCAGAACGATCCTCAGGCTTCTTGAGCGTACGGACGGCCAGGTGATCTTTGACGGCCAGGACCTCAACGACCTCTCCAAGGAAGAGCTCAGAAGGATCCGCCCGAGGATCCAGATCGTTTTCCAGGACCCGTATTCGTCGCTTTCCCCGCGTCTTCCCGTCGGTGAGATCATCGGCGAGGCAGTCCGTGAGCACGGCATCGTGCCCGAGGAAGAGTTCGACGATTACATCACCCGCGTCATGGAGGTCTGCGGCCTTCCGCCGTACTACAAGGACCGTTACCCGCACGAATTCTCCGGCGGCCAACGGCAGCGTATCTGCATCGCGCGTGCGCTTGCGCTTTCACCGGACTTTATCGTCTGCGACGAACCCGTTTCCGCCCTGGACGTTTCCATCCAGGCGCAGATCATCAACCTCCTGAAAAAGCTCCAGAAGGACTACGGCCTCACGTATCTGTTCATTTCCCACGACCTTTCGGTCGTTGAACACATTTCGGATACCGTAGGCGTCATGTACCTGGGCAACATGGTCGAATTCGCGGAGACCGACGAAATCTTCGCGAACCCGCTGCATCCGTACACCAAGGCGCTGTTCTCAGCCATCCCGGTGCCGGATCCGGACGTCAAGATCGACCGCGTGATCCTGCCCGGTTCCATTCCTTCTCCGGCCAACCCGCCCAAGGGCTGCAAGTTCCATACGCGCTGTGAGAAGTGCATGGCTGCCTGCACGGTGAAAGCCCCTGAATGGCAGGAGGTCGAGCCCGGCCACTGGTGTGCGTGCCATCTTTACAACATGGACGCGCTGACGCCTGAAGAAAAAGAGCCGGCCATGAGCGACGAAGCAAAAGATACGTAACATCAAAACAAGCCGGGCGGACGCGGAAAGCGCCTGTACGGCTTTCAGGAGCAGACAGTATTAATGAAGAGAGACCCGAGACTTCCGGAAGGCGACGATGGCCGCACCATCGTCAATATGAACGTGGAAGGCATGCCCTGGTACCAGAAGCCGTCTCCTGACGCGCCGGAAGCCTCCGGCGAAGGAAACGGCGCGGGCGGCAGCGAAGCGCCGTACCAGATGACCAGGCAGGAGAGCCGCATGTACATGTGGGGCGCGCTGAAGGCAGCGCTCCTTGTGGGCTTTATTTTCGCGGCTGTGTTTTTCATATTCATTTTCCTTCTTGACTTTTCATTTATGCACTGACGTAATGCAGGAGGCGGTTATGCCTCCTGCGTGAACGTATCGAAACCCGAGGTGACAAAAATGCGTTGTCCATTCTGCAACAGTGAAGATACCAAAGTCATCGATTCCAGACCCGCGGAGGAGCAGAACGCCATCCGCAGGCGCCGTGAGTGCGTGAACTGCGCAAAGCGCTTTACGACCTATGAACGCCTGGAGACTTTCCCTCTCATGGTCATCAAGAAGGACCAGTCCAGAGAGCCCTATGACAGAGAAAAGGCCGAGGCCGGCATCCGTCTGGCCTGCCACAAGCGCCCTGTGTCCGTGGAGCAGGTCTCCGCGATCCTGGACGACCTCGAAAGCCAGCTCTTCAACACGGGCAGGATGGAGGTTCCTTCGTCCATGATCGGCGAGATCATCATGAGCCGTCTCTATGATACGGACGCGGTCGCATACGTCCGTTTTGCCAGCGTGTACCGCGAGTTCAAGGACGTGGATACGTTTGCGCAGGAGATCACTAAGCTTCTGAAGGGAAATAAGTGAGCGGATGAGATTGTATCCTGAGGAGATCTTTGACAGCGTGGAGGACGTTCCGTATGCCCGTGAATACGGGAGGGGCGTCCGCGGGATCATTTTTGACATCGACAACACGCTGGTCCCGCACGGGGCGCCTGCGGATGGCCGCACGGAGGCCTTTTTCAGAATGCTGAAAGAGTCCGGCTTCAGGACGTGTCTCATCTCGAACAATAATGAGAAGCGGGTGCGTCCTTTTGCGGAGCGCGTTGGCGCGGAGTTTACCTGCAAGGCGGGGAAGCCTCTCCGGAAAGGGTACCTTGCGGCCATGGCGGCCATGGAGACCAAAAAGGAAGAGACGCTTTTCATCGGCGACCAGATCCTGACCGACGTCCTTGGCGCGAACAACGCCGGCATCCGGAGCTTTTTAGTGCGTCCGGTTGCCCCGGAAACCGATCCCTTCCAGGTACGCCTGAAACGGATCCTGGAGCGGCCGGTCCTGTTCTTCTTCAGGAGAAAGACAGGTAAAACTTCGAAAAACCGGTAAAACGGGAGGAGTGAAGCCTCTTTTCCGGAACAGTGAAGAAATACTTGAAAAATACTGCCGAGTAGAGTAAAATACTCTCATGCGTCTGTAGCTCAGTGGATAGAGCACCGGCCTCCGGAGCCGGGTGCGGAGGTTCGATTCCTCTCAGACGCATTTTCCCATTTATATGTGCCTTCCGCCCGGAAAGGCATTTCATGAACAAATCTGAATTTCAGTCCAGGCTGATCGATAATCTGAACGCCCGCGTTTCCCCGGGATATTCCGTAAGAGTGGATCAAATTAAAAAAAACAACAGTGTGAACAGGCCGGCACTCATCCTGCATAATGAAAAGGAGAAGGATGCCGTTATTTCCCCTGTCGTCTACGTGGACCTTTTTTATGATGCTTACATTGAGGGGGAATCGTTCAATAACCTGGCGGATGCGGCCTGGAAGATCCTGCAGGTGCAGGCACCGAAGGCACTCACCGGCGTTCTTCTCGATGACCGGGAATACGTCTTAAGCCACGCCGTGCTCCGGCTGGTGGGCCGCGCCGGGAATGAAAATATGCTTTCCGAGTTCCTTTCAAGAGAATTTCTGGACCTTGTGGTGACCATCGGCGTGATCCTGCTGGATGATGAAGAGAACGGGGACCCGCAGGCGATATCGGTCATGCCCCGCGCACTGTTCGAAAAGCTCGGCATAACGGAGGATGAGCTTTTTGATCGGGCCCGGGAAAATTCGAGGAAATACCTTGGCGCATCGCTCCGGAACATGCACGATTTCATCGGGCCTTCAGCCCGGGACACCGGTACGGCTATGGACCCGGCAGGCAGGGAGCTTCCCGAAATCTACGTCCTCTCGAACAGGCAGTGCTATTACGGTGCCGGTGCGATCCTTTATTCGGACCTTGTACGTGATCTTGCGAAGGACCTCTCCGCAGACCTTCTTGTAGTGCCGTCCAGTATCCATGAACTCCTCGTCATGCGGGAACAGGGAAAAGGCCACGCGGATTTTGTCCGGGAATTTGTGTACGGGATCAACAGGAGCGAGCTCCGGCCGGAGGATATTCTTTCAGACAGTGTGTACAGGTATTCTCTCGCTGAGGACCGGCTGGAGATCGCCTGAGCACACGCCGGTACCCCGTCTGCGAGCCCTTCAGCCTGTTGCCTTCCGCCGGTGGGGGAAGACCCATACGCCCTCTTTGGTTGACAAAAACGTACACAGGTAGTAATATTATAAAGGTTCACTCTGACACAGTGGAGCAAAAAAGATTTATTTGAGAGATCGCGATACGGAATTTTGTATCCCGAGAGGTTTTTTTCATGACAAAAAAAACACAGACCATGCTGCGCAGACTGATCCCGTACGCAGCGGTATTGCTGATAGGCGCCCTGATCGTAGTCGGAGTTATCGTTTTTGCGGGAAAAAGCAAGATCGTGCCGGATGAAACGAACAAACAGTCGGATGCGGTGCCGGAAAACGGCGACACGGATGATGAAGAGCAGCAGTCCGTCATAGAGATCGATACGGAAAGCACGGAGACAAAGCCCACAGAGCCGTCCATTGCGGCTGTGGACCAGGTAAACGTGGATTCCCTGATCGACCGGTTCTATGACGCGAAGATCGATAACGATGCGGAAGAACTGAATAAGATCGTAGATACGGACGAGCCTTTCAATGAGGCGGATCTGGTGGATGAGACGCAGTTTATTTCGCGGTATGATAATTTCAGAACCTATGTGATCCCCGGGATCACGGATAATTATTTTGTCGTTTACGTCAAGTACGATATCTTCTTTAACGGGATCAATACAGGAGCACCCTCGCTGAATCACTTCATTGTGGTAAAGGACGAGGACGGTCATTATTACATTTACAGCAAGGAAGTCAGCGGCGAATTCCAGACCTATATAGAGCAGACGGAGCAGTCCGAGATCGTTCAGGGACTGAAGGAACAGGTCGAGCGGGAACTCAAGGAAGCCTGTGATGCCAATGAAGACCTGAAGTATCTGATCTCCATGCTGAACGGAGACAAGGAGAAAGAGGACAACACCGATATTCATGATTATGACGGTGCGTCCACTGAAGCACCGGAGACTTCAGAAAGCCGGGACGAACAGGAAGAGACGGACGGAGAGAGCGAGTCCTTTGAGACTCAGGAGTTTACTGAAGACCCCAACTCATGAAAGAGTTCCATGCCGGCCGCTTGAAACAATGGAATGATCCGGCCTGTGAGTGCCGGTGAGAACAAGAAAAACAAGAGGCCAAAGATCACAGCAGTGTATCCGAGGCCTCTTTGTGCATCACAAACAGCAGTACAGGGAAGACGTGAGACTCCCCTGCATGACATGGAAGGAGGACAAATAATCATGTCAGTAAAAGTAGCTTATATCTTTAATGAACCGTTAAAGCATTACGCACAGCAGCTGGGCATAAAGTACGCGGTGACCGGGCCGAATCCCAGGAAGTACCAGCCGTACGCGAACGTCTGGGACTACGGCGTCCTGCGCGAGAAAGCTCAGGAAGTGAAGGATGCCGGGATGGAATGGGCCGTGCTGGAGGGCATCGGGTTCATCGACGGAGTAAAGCTTGGACGTGATAACCGTGACGAAGAGATCGCGCATTTCTGTACGCTTCTTGAAAACCTCGGCCGTCTGGGCGTCCCCTGTGTCTGCTACAACTGGATGCCGGTCTGGGGCTGGTTCCGCACCTCCACGAACGTTCCGCTCGCGGGCGGCGCTTTAGTCAGTGAATTCGATATCGATGCCGTGAAGGACCTGCCGCCCATGGCCGGAGTGACCATTTCGAAGGACCAGCTCTGGTGCAACCTGGAGTACTTCCTGAAGAAGGTCGTCCCTGTTGCCGAAAAGACCGGCGTCAGGCTCGCCATTCATCCGGACGATCCGCCCATTGACCATCTGGGCGGCCTGGACCGTATCCTGACTTCTGCGGACGCCATGTACGAGGTCACTCAGATCGTGCAGTCCGAATACAACGGCATCTGCCTCTGCCAGGGCAACTTTGCGGCGATGGGCGAAGACATCCCCGCCTGCATCCACCGTTTCTCTGAAAACGGGACGCTCCATTTCGCGCACTTCCGCGACATCGTGGGCGATAAGAACCACTTCCGCGAGGCCTGGCATCATGACGGACAGACCGATATGTATGCCTGCATGAAGGCGTATTACGAGGTCGGCTTCTCGGGCGTCATGCGTCCGGACCACGTACCGACCATGTACGGCGATGACAACAACAACCCGGGCTACGCCATCCTGGGCAACCTGGTGGCTACGGGCTACATGTACGGCCTCATGGAGGCTGTGGAAAAGGACCTCGGACTGAGATAAGTCCATGGAGCATATGAGGCGCAGGCTGCGGGCCTTCGCCTCTCGCATCAGGAAAACCTGAAGGGAGCGGGCATGGCATCATACATTATGGCACTGGATTCCGGCACTACGTCGAACCGGTGCATCCTCTTTGATAAAAAGGGCAGTATCGTCAGCATGGCGCAGAAGGAGTTCACCCAGTATTTCCCGAAGCCGGGCTGGGTAGAGCATGACGCCACGGAGATCTGGCTCACGCAATACGCTGTGGCAAACGAAGCCATGATGAAGGCCGGTGCGAAGGCGGAGGACATCGCCGCGATCGGCATCACGAACCAGCGCGAGACGGCTATTCTCTGGAACAAAAATACGGGAGAGCCCATCTGCCACGCCATTGTGTGGCAGGACAGAAGGACTGCGGGCTACTGCGATTCCCTCGTGAAGAAGGGGCTCACAGAGCCATACCGGGAAAAGACCGGACTTGTGATCGACCCGTATTTCTCCGGGACCAAGATCCGCTGGATGCTCGAGAACGTCCCCGGCGCGCGTGAGATGGCCGAAGCCGGACAGGTGCTGTTCGGGACGGTTGAGACCTGGCTCATCTGGAAGCTCACGGGCGGCCGTGTCCATGTGACGGACTATTCGAACGCTTCCCGCACCATGCTGTTCAACATTACGAAGCTCTGCTGGGACGAGGACATCCTCCGCGAGATGGATATCCCGGCCTGCATCCTGCCCGAAGTCAGGCCGAATTCCTGTGTCTACGGGGAGACGGCGCCCGAGATCTTTGACGGGCCCATCCGCATTTCAGGCGCGGCCGGAGACCAGCAGTCCGCGCTGTTCGGCCAGGCGTGCTTTAATAAGGGCGACGTCAAGAATACGTATGGTACCGGCGGATTCCTGCTCATGAATACCGGAAACGCCCCGGTGTTTTCCAAAAACGGCCTGGTGACTACCATTGCCTGGGGACTTGGCGGCGAGGTCACGTACGCCCTGGAAGGTTCCATCTTTGTGGCGGGCTCCGCCATCCAGTGGCTCCGGGACGAGCTTAAGATCCTCGACAGCGCGCCGGACTCCGAATACTTTGCGAGAAAGGTCAAGGATACGAACGGGTGCTACGTGGTGCCGGCCTTTACGGGTTTAGGCGCGCCGCACTGGGACCCGTATGCGAGAGGGGCCATTGTCGGGCTGACCCGCGGCGTGAATAAGTACCACATCATCCGCGCGACGCTTGAGTCCATGGTCTACCAGACCTGCGACGTCCTCCGCGCGATGGAGGCAGACGCGGACGTGCCCATCACCGCATTGAAAGTCGACGGCGGCGCTTCGGCAAACGACCTCCTGATGCAGTTCCAGGCGGATATGATCGCGGAGCCGGTGTACCGCCCGTACTCCGTGGAGACTACGGCCATGGGTGCAGCGTACCTTGCGGGACTTGCCGTAGGCTATTTTGAAAGTGAAAACGAGATCATCAGAAACTGGCGGATCGACACTGTTTTCAAGCCGGACGTTTCTGAAGAATTCAGGCAGAAAAAACTCAGAGGCTGGGCCAAGGCGGTTGACCGCGCGCGTGCCTGGGCAGAGGAGGACGAAGACTGATCATGTATGATGTAGTGATTATCGGCGCAGGCGTGACCGGCTGCGCAGTGGCGCGGTATCTTGCGCGCTATGAAGTAAATGCGTGCGTACTGGAGCGCGGCAGCGACGTCTGTACAGGTACGTCAAAAGCGAACAGCGCGATCGTCCACGCCGGCTATGACGCGGAGAACGGATCGCTCATGGCGAAATACAACGTGGAGGGCAGCCTCATGATGGAGCCGCTCTCGAAGGAGCTTGATTTCGCGTATGACCGGTGCGGGAGCCTGGTGGTCTGCCTTTCTGAGGAAGACCTGCCGAAGCTCTGGGACCTTTACCGGAACGGCGTCGCGAACGGGGTTGAGGATCTCCGTGTCATCGGCAGGACCGAGCTCAAGGACCTCGAGCCGAACGTCTCGGACAACGCTGTTGCGGCACTCTGGGCGCCCACAGGCGCCATCGTCTGCCCCTTTGGCCTGACCATCGCACTCGCGGAAAACGCGTACACGAACGGCGTGGAGTTCCGCCTGAATACGGAGGTCCTTGAAGTCCGGAGGACGGAAAACGGGTATGTGATCGAGACGAATCAGGGGACTGTTGAAGCAAAGGCCGTCGTGAACGCGGCGGGTGTCTATGCGGACGTGATCCACAACATGGTGAGCGAAGAGAAGATGACGATCGTCCCGAGAAAGGGCGAGTACATGCTCCTCGACCACGCTGCGGAAGGGTACGTCAGGCATACCGTTTTCCAGCTGCCCGGCAAGTTCGGCAAGGGCGTACTGGTGAGCCCCACGGTGCACGGAAACGTTATTGTGGGTCCCACTGCGCTCGACATTGAGGACAAGGAAGGCGTCAATACCACCGCGGCCGGCCTTCAGGACGTCACTGAAAAGTCCGGCCTCGCGATGAAGGATATCCCCCTCAGGCAGGTCATCACTTCCTTTGCGGGCCTCCGCGCACATGAAGCGAGGCATGAATTCATCCTCGGGGAGTGCGCGGACGCACCCGGCTTCTTTGACTGTGCGGGCATTGAATCCCCGGGCCTTTCATCGGCGCCGGCCATCGGCCTCCATATGTCGGACCTCATTGCGGAGAAGCTTGGCCTCTCCCGGAATGAGGACTTCAAAGGAGAGCGGAAGGGTATCCTGGACGCAAAGACGCTGTCTCCTGAAGAACGCAACGAACTCATAAAACGTGAGCCCGCATACGGGCAGATCATCTGCCGGTGCGAGTCTGTGTCCGAAGGAGAGATCCTGGACGCGATCCGTCGGCCTTTAGGCGCGCGGGACCTGGACGCCGTTAAGCGGCGCGTGCGCGCGGGCATGGGACGGTGCCAGGCGGGCTTCTGTTCGCCGAGGGTCATAGAGATCCTGGCGCGCGAGCTCAATGTTCCGGAGAGCGAGATCACGAAGACGGGCGGCGGATCGAAGTACATCGTCGGCACGGCCAAGGACAGGATCTGAGGGGAGATCGAGATAGGTATGGAAAAGTATAATATCGTGATCATCGGAGGCGGCCCCGCGGGACTCGCGGCGGCATCGGCGGCCTACGATGAAGGAGAAAGAAGTATCCTGATCCTGGAGCGCGACAAGGAGCTGGGCGGCATCCTGAACCAGTGCATCCACAACGGCTTCGGGCTCCACACCTTCAAGGAAGAGCTCACAGGTCCGGAATATGCGAAGCGGTTCATCGATCAGGTAGTGGAAAAGAAGATCGAATACAGGCTGAACACCATGGTTATGGACATCAGCCCCGAGCGTGTTGTGACCGCCATGAACCGGACGGACGGTTTGTTTTCCGTGGAGGCCGGTGCGGTCATTCTGGCGATGGGCTGCCGGGAGCGGAGCCGCGGCGCGCTGAACATCCCGGGCTACCGTCCTGCGGGCATCTACTCCGCGGGTACGGCGCAGCGGCTTGTGAACATGGAAGGCTATATGCCGGGCCGCGAGGTCGTGATCCTGGGCTCCGGCGATATCGGCCTCATCATGGCGCGGCGCATGACGCTGGAAGGCGCGAAGGTCAAGGTGGTGGCGGAGCTCATGCCGTACTCCGGCGGACTCAAGCGGAACATCGTGCAGTGCCTTGACGATTACGGCATCCCGCTGAAGCTCTCCCATACTGTGGTAGATATTGAGGGACGGGAGCGCGTGACCGGCGTGACCATTGCCGAAGTGGATTCCCATAATAAGCCGATCCCCGGGACGGAAGAGTATTACAGCTGTGATACGCTCCTCCTGTCCGTGGGTCTGCTGCCTGAAAATGAGCTTTCGAAGACTGCGGGCGTCGAGCTTTCGCGCGTGACCAGCGGGCCCACAGTGAACGAGCAGCTGGAAACGTCCGTTCCCGGCATCTTTGCCTGCGGGAATGTGCTCCATGTGCACGACCTTGTGGATTACGTGTCCGAGGAGGCGGCGATGGCCGGCCGGAACGCGGCAAAATTCGTACGGGGAGAGGTCCCGGAGGACCGTTCGAAGGAGCTTCCGATCCATGTGGAGGGCGGCCCGCGCTATACGGTGCCGTGCACCATTGACCCCGCAAAGCTTCCGGAGCAGCTCACTGTCCGCTTCCGGGTGGGAAGCGTTATGAAGGACCGCTATGTTTGTCTCTATTTAGACGGTGAACGGGTCTTAAGAAGACGCCGCCAGATCATGGCGCCGGGCGAAATGGAGGAGCTGGTCTTTAAAAAATCCATGTTTGAAGCGCATCCGGACGTCAGGGATATCACGATCCGGGTAGAGGAGGCGTAAGATGGAAGTACGGAATCTGATCTGCATCAACTGCCCGATGGGCTGCCCTCTTACTGTCACGCTTGACGGGGACGAGGTCGTCTCCGTGACCGGCAATACCTGCCCGCGTGGCGCCGAATATGGCCGCAAAGAGGTCACGAACCCTACAAGGATCGTTACCTCATCAGTCGTCCTCAGAAACGCTCAAAACGGGGCAAAAACGGTGTCCGTGAAGACGGCGTCGGACATTCCGAAGGGGAAGATCTTTGACGTTGTAAAGGCCTTAAAGGACGTTGCCGTGGACGCGCCGGTGCACATAGGCGACGTGATCGTGGAAAACGCCGCGGGGACCGGCGTACCGGTCATCGCGACCAGGGAGGTCCTCTGACTTCCGTGGCAGAAAACCTATTGGCATAAATAACGGGACATCCATATGACTTTACGAAGAAAACAGGCTTTTGACTGGAAAACATTTATCAAAGGGGTGGCAGTAATTGCCATCCCTATTGCGCTTCAGAGCCTTCTTACGACCACGGGCAGCATGATCGATACGATGATGATCGCTTCCCTCGGGGAGAAGACCGTGGCGGCCGTGGGCCTCTGCGCGCAGTTCTCATCACTCATGTTCGCGTCCTTCTTCGGCTTTGCCGCGGGCGGCATGCTGTTCATCTCCCAGTACTGGGGCGCGAAGGATGAGGCCGGGATCGACCGCTCGTACGGAATGATGCTGACATGCGTCATGACTGTCGGGATCATTTTCGGCATTCTTGCGGTATTCTTCCCGGAGCAGGTCATGGCCCTCTATACGGACAAGGAAGCGATCCGCGAGATCGGCGTAAAGTATCTACGGATCGTCGGTTTTTCGTATCCCCTTGTGACGCTCACCATGTCCGCAAGCCCGCTTCTCCGCTGTACGGAGCATGTGCGGATCCCGCTTGCGGCTTCCATCGTATCTGTCCTTACGAATATTTTCCTGAACTGGGTCCTGATCTTCGGCCGCTTCGGCCTGCCGGCGTTAGGCGTGCAGGGCGCCGCCGTTGCCACAGTGAGCGCGAGCCTCGTGAACGCCGCGCTCATCTATATCCTTGCAGCCATCCGGAAATACCCGTACCTGTTCCATTTCCGCGCGCATTTCCGCTGGAAAGCCGAGCACGCGAAGCTGTTCATAAGGAAGTGCCTGCCGATCCTCGCAAACGAGATCCTGATCGGCGTGAGCACCATGATCGTGAACATCGTGCTCGGGCACCAGTCGGAGCCGGCCATTGCAGCCGTTGCGGTCTTTCGGACCATCGAAGGCCTGTTCATCGGGTTCTTCTCAGGCTTTTCGAGCGCCGCATCGATCCTGGTCGGCAAGGCCGTGGGAGCGGGAGAGCATGAGGACGCCTGGGCGCGGGCAAAACGGATCGTATATCTTACGGGATCCGCGATGCTTTTACTCAGCCTGATCCTCCAGTGCGTGAAGCTTCCGATCCTCCGCGCGATGGGCCTTTCCGGAGAGTCGCTTGAGATCGGCTCGAAGCTCCTCCTTGTCTTTGGAGGGGTGGCGGTCCTCCGTCTCATGAACTGGGTCCAGAACGATACGTACCGGTCCGCCGGCGATTCCGTGACCGGGACCGTAATGGAGATCGTCTTCATGTACGTACTGGTGCTGCCGATCCTTCTGCTGAACTATAAGGTATTCGGCACGACGCTCATTCTTCTGTTCGCGCTGATCTATGTGGACGAGCCCATCAGGTTCATCCTGATGCAGATCCATATGTACTCGGGCCGATGGATCCGCCCGGTAACGCCTGAGGGGCAGGCCGCACTCCCTGAATTCCGGGAGAAATACGGAATAAAGATGAAATAAACACAGGGCTATGGCATGAAATGCCATAGCCCTGTGTTTTCAGGCATAAAAAAGAGCGCGAGACGGGGATCGAACCCGCGAACTCCTCCTTGGCAAGGAGGCGTAGTACCACTCTACTACTCGCGCA
>JAFRVD010000038.1 GCA_017441825.1 Lachnospiraceae bacterium | reverse complement strand
CCCGTGGTTAGTCTGTTCCCACATCCGGCTTCCTTCAGATCCCACCTCACGGTGGACACCCTTGCCTTCGGCTGTATCCTTCCCACTACCGGGCGGATTCGGGACTTTCACCCGTTAGAAACGTGCGCCGCCGGGCGCACTATAAAAAGAGCGGCCCCGGTAAAGTTAACCGGTGCCGCCCTTTTCATTTATGACTCTGTTCAGTTCATAAACTGGCGCAACACAAATTAACCTTACCGGTTGGTAAAGTTCTCCGCCAGCTGCGCCAGTAGAAATTTGTGCTGCAGTTCATGTACTTCATAAGAAACCTTCCTTCAAATCACAGAAATCGTTTTCTGTTGTGTGACAGTATAAACGCATGATCCCTGTTTGTCAAGTATAAAAATTCATTTTTTCGCATGTCATAAATGACAGGTATTCTGTACTCTCCCGCGAAATGTTCTTCATAGTCTGAAAATTCGGCAGAAAGTGTCACCCCTTATCTTGCCTCGCAGTCCACAAGTTCAAACTCCGTAGGCGCATCATACGGCGCGCCGTACGCCTCGCCAACCTCTTCGTTATAGAAGCCGGCGCCTACAATATCGTCCACTCCATCGGCGTCATCGCCTGTGATCATCCTGTCAAGGATTATTTTATAACCAGGAGTAGCTCTCTCAGTTTCTCTTACTGGTACCGAAGCGGCAGCTCCAGCCGGTTCGTTTCCAGTAGCTCGCGATCCTGAAGCACCTTCTCCGCCGGCCCGTCCGCGGCAATTCCCCCGCCGCCCAGAAGGATCACGCGGTCACACGTATCCAGGATCATATCGAGGTCGTGGGACGCGATGAGCTTCGTATTCGGCAGGCTCCGGATCGTGTTGATGACCACCCGCCGGTTGTACGGGTCCAGTGCCGACGTCGGCTCGTCCATGATCATCGCTTCCGGGTCCATCGCAAGCACGGTCGCGATGGCGGCCATCCGCTTCTCTCCGCCGGAGATCTTATGGTTGTGCCTGTGCTTGAGCTCCGTAAGCCCAAGCTTTTCAAGGACGTCGTCGGTCCGTTTCTCCGCCTCTTCCCGGCTCATGCCGTAGTTCAGCGGGGCGAACATGATGTCCTCGTACACAGTGGGCATGAACATCTGGCTGTCCGAATTCTGAAGGACCAGGCCGATCTTCTTCCGGATCTCCCGAAGGTTCTCTTTCCGGACCGGAAGCCCGTCCACCGTCACGGTCCCCTCATAGGGCATGAGCCCGAGAAGCACGCGCATCAGAGTCGTTTTTCCGGACCCGTTCGCGCCGATGAGCCCTACAGCCTCCGCGTTTTCTATCGTAAAGCTCAAACCCGAAAGGACCGGCGAGCCCTTCTCGTATGCAATTGAAACGTTTTCAAAACAGATCATAATTAAATGGCCCCCGTTCCCCGCGAAAGAAGCTGTCCTAAAAGCTCCGCCACGTTGCAGTACCGAAGCAGAATAAAAGCCGCCGGAAGCAGGATGGCAAAGAGCCAGTCCCGGACCTCCGCGCGCTTCACGTCCGCGTATTGGAACTCGCCGGCAAAGCCGCGAAGCTGCATGCTGACGTAGAGTTCATCGGCGCGGTCCATGCTCCGAAGAAGGAGCTGCCCGAGGAACGACCCCCACGCGGAAATGTGGATCCCCTTCTGCCCCGGCGCGCGGAGCTTGTACGCCGTGGTCATGACGGAGACTTCGTCGACCATCACGGAAATATACCGATAGGTGAGAAGGAGCATCGTCACGAGCATGCCGGGGACGCGGATCTTCCTGAGCGCCGCGCAGAGCGCGTCCATCTGCGTAGTGGCGGCCAGCAGGAACGAAGCCTGAAGGCACAGGACGCCCTTCAGCATGAGGGTGATCATGGAGATCACGCCGCCGCTTGCGCCAAGCTTCCCGATATAAAGAATCGGCGCTTTGTCAAAGAACGGATTGAAAAGCCCCACCGCACAGACCAGCGGAAGCACGTAGCGGAGCTTATAAAAGCACGTCCTCATGGAGATCCCGCTCACACTGAACAGGATGATCGGATACAGGGCCATCGTGAGAAGCCCGCTCAGATCGTATTTCCCGAAGGACACCGTGACGAGGATATATGCGATTGTAGTGACCAGCTTGGCCAGCGGATGCAGACTGTGGACCGGCGACTGCCGCGCGGCCAGATCGTCCATTTCCCGCAGTTCCAGAGCTGCGCGGTTGATTTTATCCATCTTCTGTGATTCCCTGAGGCTTCGTTTTCAGCAACTTCAGTTAACATTTTTCCCGAGATAAAGATACGGGCATCACAGACGATGCCCGTATCTCAAGTTCCGTCTTACGCTGTTTTTGGTTTCTTTTTCCGGAAGAAACCGCACAGGAAGCAGATGAGAAGCGCTACGCCGGCGACCATGATGCCGCCCACTATGCCGGACACCGTGGTGCCCACGGCGCTTTCACTCTCCGGGAACGCGTAATCCGGCAGGAAAGAGGTCTTCTCCTGTACGGATGCCGCCTTGTCCGCAACCGTGCTTTCCTTGCCGAAGTTCTCTTCATCGAGGCCCATGTTCTCGCTGTAGCCCTCTTCCGCGTTGCCGAAGAGCGCCCATTCAAGGCCGTCCGGGTTCGAGCTCGCAAGGAGCGACAGGCCGCCGCCCACCACCACTGCAACTGCCGCAAGGATGATGACGGTGGTCTTCAGGGACCGCTTGTTCGGAATGCCCTTTTCCACGCTGTCCACGTCCTGTAAGAGCTCAGGCCGCGACTCAAACACGAAGATGAGCACCGCAGAGGTGATCAGGCCTTCCACCAGGCCGATGGCGAGGTGAATGGGCTGCATCAGCGCGCAGAACGCGCCGAAGGGAAGCTCCGTGATGCCGGACAGGCTGGTTTCCAGTACTACAGAGAACGCGCCGAGCTGCAGCGTAACGATGCAGCCGATCACGGACGCGATAATGATCTTTAAGCGCAGCGCGGCCTTCGTTTCCATGTTCCTGAACCAGCCGCCGCGGATGATGGGTCTCCAGATCAGGAAATAGCCCACAAAGCAGCCGTAAAAAGCCATGTTCCAGATATTGGCGCCCAGTGCCATCAGCCCGCCGTCGGCGAAGAAGAGACACTGGATCGCCAGAATGACGATCATGGACAGGAAGCCCGCGTACGGGCCGAGCAGCGCGGACAGCAGCATGCCGCCGCACATGTGTCCCGAGGAGCCTGTTCCCGGGATCGTGTAGTTGATCATCTGGCCAGCGAAGACCAGTGCCGCCGCTACTGCCATGGTGGGCAGCTTCTGCGGGTTGTCATCTTTTCTGAGTTTCGCTATTGAAACGCCGGCAGCCGTGCCGGACGCGACGTACATGGTTGCTGCGACCGCAGGGGCCAGCAGCGCATCTGCCATATGCATAAATTACTCCCTTTCTTCATATCACGGGAGCGTCTCAAACACCGCGGGAATACGGGGCGCAATTGTTCTCCGCCACGTTAACGGGCGTTGATCTCCCGTTCCACGTCCGCAATACTGACGCCGTGCGCTACGGCAGCCCGCGCGAGATCCTCGTATTCGAGCTTTGACCGCGTCACGCCGTACCCGGAAACGTTCTTTCTCCGGATCACGCCGTACGGGGTCTCCGCTTCGTCAAAGGTCCTCGTCAGGACGTAACGGTCCATCTTCTGTTCCCGGATGCCGATGGTGGTCGTGTATTTGAATACCGCCTTCACCACTTCTTCCCGGGTCTCTTCACGGCAGAGGACACTGAGTAAGATCCCCGGCCGCGACTTTTTCATGCCGATGGGCACCGTGTATACGTCCAGCGCACCGCACTCGAACAGCCGCTCCATTGCGAAGCCGATCCGTTCGCCGGTCATATCGTCGATATTGCAGGACAGTTCATAGACTGTGTCGCCGCGGTCTTCGGTCTCCCCGAGGATCGCACGGACGCAGTTCGCCATTTCAAAATCCTTTTTGCCCATGCCGTAGCCCACTGCCTGCGCCTTCATGACGGGCATATCGCCGAAGCGTGTGACAAAATGCTTAAGAAGCGCCGCTCCGGTGGGCGTGCAGAGCTCACCTTTGATGCGGCCGCCGTACATCGGCACGTCCTTCAGGATATATGCCGTTGCCGGCGCGGGGACCGGCAGGATACCGTGCGCGCAGCGCACGTGGCCGGAGCCCACATGGACCGGGGACGCCACCACTTCGTCCGCGCCGATGGCCTCCATCAGCATGCAGACGGCCGTGATATCCGCCACGGCGTCCATGGTGCCGACTTCATGGAAATGGATCTCCGTGACCGGCACGCCGTGCACATGGGATTCCGCTTCCGCGATCAGGCGGTAGACGGAAAGGACGTCCTCGCGCACCTTGTCCGACACGTTTAAGTGGTCCCGGACGATGTGCTCGATGTCATGCATGCCGGAGTGATGGTGGTGATGGGCGTGAGAGTGGCCATGGTCTTCGTGGTCATGGTGGTCATGATCATGGTGGTCATGGTCTTCATGGTCATGATGATGGCCTTCATGATCATGCTCATGGTCTTCATGGTCATGGTCATGGTGATGCTCATG
>JAFRVD010000037.1 GCA_017441825.1 Lachnospiraceae bacterium | reverse complement strand
GGCGGGCAGAAGCAGCGGGTCGCCATCGCCAGGACGCTCGCGATGGACCCGGACGTGATCCTGTTTGACGAACCGACCAGCGCGCTGGACCCGACCATGACAGGAGAAGTCCAGGCCGTCATCCGCGACCTTGCCGGAAAGGGCAAAACCATGATCATAGTGACCCACGAGATGAGCTTCGCGAGATCCATCTGCAACCGGGTATTCTACATGGACCAGGGCGGGATCTATGAGGAAGGGACTCCCGAGGAGATCTTTGACGCGCCCAAGAAGGAGCTGACAAGACGCTTTATCCGTAAACTCCGGGTATTTGAGCTTACGATCGGGGACGCGGAATTCGACTTTGAGGCGGCGGGCGCGGAGCTTGACCGCTACTGCCTGCAGAACGATATCCCGGCGCGCACCAAGTACCGGATCCGGCTTGCCATTGAAGAGGTCGTGCAGCAGATGCTGCTGCCGCACGGCAGGGTCTTCCCGATCCGCGTCCTCTCGGAATATTCTGCCGAGGAAAAGAAGGCGATCGTCACCGTAACGTACGGCGGGGAAAGGTTTGATCCGTCCGAGGACGGGAACCGGCTGTCCTATACGATGCTGAAGCAGACTGTGCATGATATCCGGTACAGATATGACAGCGACGCGGAGCTTCAGAATACTGTGACGGTACTGATCTGACAGGGCGATAACAGAGCAGCACCCGGAATGAAACGGCGCCGCGGTATAAAAAATATAAACAGGAGGATTCTTTTCATGGAACTCATTCAAAGCTTTTCAGTTGACCATATGCGCATCGTCCCCGGCATTTTCACGAGCCGGGTAGACCGTCTGGGCGAATACAGCGTCACGACCTACGATATCCGGCTGAAGAGGCCGAACCGTGAGCCGGTCCTTGACGTTGCGGCCATGCATTCGCTGGAGCACCTCATCGCGACGTACCTTCGTAACGACCCGGACTGGAAGGACGAGGTCATTTACTGGGGGCCGATGGGCTGCCTGACCGGCCTGTACCTGATCCTCAAGGGCAGCCGTGCCGCAGAGGAAATCTACGAACTCATTCTGAACGCGTTCAAGTCCGTGGCGGATGCGAATGAGGTGCCCGGCACCGCTCCTGAAAACTGCGGCTACTACCGGATGCACAACCTCGATATGGCGAAGTGGTACGCCGCCGAGTTCGCCGCCTATCTGGAAGCCAACAAAGGAAACCGCGCGATCTTTGAGTATCCCAAGGCGGAGCGGCTTGTGACAGGGGACGGACAGCATTTCTATGATTCGTGACGCAGAGCGGTTGGAGATCCGGATGATTCTCTTGGGAACGCCCGGATGAATCTTTCGGGAAGACAGTACGGACGATTCTCAGGAAGATCGATTTACAAATCAGGCAACATGTACTACAATAGAAATGGCATGACTTTTACTGCTTGAGAATCTTTATTGGAGGAAGCTAATATATGAAGGTCACATTTCGCGGCGGCGTACACCCCGATGACAAAAAGGGTCTGAGCAGGGACGCGCAGCTGCGTATTTTTGATCCGGAAGGGGATCTTATCTTCCCGCTGTCCCAGCACATCGGCAAGCCTGCCCGGGCCATCGTCAAAAAGAACGATCCTGTCCTGGTCGGGCAGTGCATTGCGGAGCCGGACGGCTTCGTTTCTGCGGGCATTTACTGCTCCTGTTCCGGAACGGTGAAGGCGGTTGAAAAACGCCGCACGCTGTCCGGGGCGATGGCGGACTGCATTGTAGTGGAGAACGATCACGAGTACCGGCCGGTGGAGGGCCTTGGAAAACGCCTTGAGACAAACGGCCTGACCTCGGAGGAGATCCTTTCGAGGATCAAAAACGCAGGGATCGTGGGCCTGGGCGGCGCCGGATTCCCGACGCACGTGAAGCTCGCGCCCAAGGATCCTTCGGCCATCCGTTTTGTGATCGCGAACGGCGCGGAATGCGAGCCGTATCTGACCTGCAACGACCAGCTGATGCGGCAGAACGCCGATGGGATCGTTGAGGGACTGGAGATCACGCTCCGGCTGTTCCCGAACGCGAAGGGCGTGATCTGTATTGAAAAGAACAAGCCAGAGGCGATCGAGGCCATGCAGAAGGCCATTGCCGGCAAGGACCGGCTGGAGGTCCTTCCGCTGAAGACAAAGTACCCGCAGGGCGGTGAGCACAGCCTGATCAAGGTGGTGGCCGGCGTGGATTATCCCATCGCCAATCTTCCCGCGGACGTGGGCTGCGTGGTCTGCAACGTCGGAACGCTCTACGCCGTGGGACGCGCGGTCCAGTGGAACGAGCCGCTGTTTACGCACGTACTTACCGTAAGCGGAGAAGCGGTAAAGAACCCCGGGAACTTCATCGTCCGGGACGGCACCAGCTTTTCCGAGCTTTTAAATGCGTGCGGCGGGTTGAAGGACAACGTGGTTCTGAAAAAGGCGCTCACGGGCGGCCCGATGATGGGCTTTGCCTTAAGCACGCTGGACGTGCCGGTCCAGAAGACCAGCAACGGCCTCACTTTATTTACCGAGGACGGAAGCGAAAAGGCGGAGAAGGAGATGACGGCCTGCCTGCGGTGCGGAAGGTGCACTACGGTCTGCCCGACCGGCCTGATGCCGCAGATGATGGCTTCCGCCGTGGAATTCGGCGAGTACGACCGCTATGAAAACAAGCTGCACGGACTGGAGTGCGTAGCCTGCGGCTCCTGTTCCTACATCTGTCCGGCCAAGCGGCCGCTCACAGAGACGTTTAAGGCAGCCAAGGCAGAAATTATGGCCCGGAAACGGGCGGCACAGGCAGGAGGGAAGAAATGAACAATACACTGAATCTCTCCTCCGGTCCGCATATCCGGGACCGCTGGACCACACCTTTTATTATGGGCTGTGTCCTTCTGGCGCTGCTGCCTACGGCGGTGGTGGGCGTGGTCGTGAACGGCCTGCATGCGCTCTGGGTCATCCTTGTCTGCATGCTCGCCTGCTTCCTGACGGAGCTTCTGTTTGACAAGCTCTGCCACCGGCCGAATACATTCCTGGACGGAAGCGCACTGGTCACGGGGCTTCTCCTCGCGCTTTGCCTTTCGCCCACTGTACCGCTTTACATTCCGATCATTGGCGGCATCTTTGCGATCCTCGTCGTTAAGTGCTGCTTTGGCGGGCTTGGCAAGAATTTCATCAACCCGGCGCTGGCTGCGCGCTGCTTCCTGCTGATCTCCTTCGGGAATACGATGACAAAGTTCCCGACGGTGGACGGTGTGACCAGCGCGACCCCGGTCGCGGAGCTTCTTAGCGGCAAGGCTGTGGACGTGACCCGGATGTTCCTCGGGACGACCAACGGCGTCATCGGCAGCTCTGTTCTCGCGATGCTGGTGGGCGGCCTGCTGCTCTGGGCCTTCGATATCATCCACGGAGAGATCTGCTTCTCCGTGCTCATCGGCTTTACGGTCTTTATGGGACTCTTTGGAGGTCAGGGCTTTGATCCTGCCTACCTTGCCGCGAATATCTGCGGCGGCGGCGTGGTCATGGCGGCCTTCTTTATGGCCACAGATTACGTCACGTCCCCGGTCAGCCGGCTGGGCCAGCTGACGTACGGACTTCTCATCGGTATTCTGGGCGGTCTGCTCCGCGTATTCGGCGCGTCTGCGGACTCGTTCAGCTACTGCGTGATCATCGGCAACCTGTTTACGCCGCTCATTGACACCTACGTCGTTCCGAAGCCGTATGCGTTCCGGAAGCGTGAGATCGAGATGCGCGCGGGAACCAGGCAGCCGTTCAGGATCCCGAAGCCTGTGATCGCGCTTACGGTCATCACACTGCTTGCGGGTCTCGCGCTTTCCGGTGCGTATACGGTCACGAAGCCGAACATCGACGCGCAGAAGGAAGCGGCAAGAGCCGAAGCGTACCGGATCGTCATTCCGGAGGCGGAGGAATTTGAGTTCCTGACGAAGGAAGTTGAGGCACTTGGCGGAGGCACCTACGGAACGTCCTTCGGGAAGGTGAAGATCAACGAAGCCGTGGTCGGAAAAACCGCCGATGGAAGTATCGCGGGCTATGCGGTCTCCGTGACTTCCTCGGAAGGCTACGAAGGAGATATTACGCTTTCACTGGGCGTCAAACCGGACGGCACGGTGAACGGCATAACCTATACGGAGCTGAACGAAACGCCGGGCAAGGGTTCTCTCTGCGGAGAGCCTGCGTTCATGGATCAGTTCAGCGGACGGAACGTGGATAAGTTTATTCTCCTGAAGGACGGCGGTGCGTCTCAGGAGACGGAGATCGACGGTGTGTCCGGCGCGACCTGGTCCTCCAAGGCGTCTGTCAACGCAGTGAACGCCGGCCTCGATTTCCTGAGCCAGATAAGGGGGGAATAATATGAAAGCATGTCTCGAACGGCTGTACAACGGCCTGATCAAGGAAAACCCCACTCTGGTCCTGATGCTGGGCATGTGCCCGACTCTCGCTGTTTCCACCCGCGCGATGAACGGTATCGGGATGGGCCTGTCTACGATGGCGGTGCTGATCCTTTCGAACCTGGTCATCTCGCTTCTTCGGAAAGTGATCCCGAACCAGGTACGTCTGCCTGCATATATCGTGATCGTGGCGTCGCTTGTCACGGTGACGGAGCTTCTCATCGAGGCGTATCTTCCCTCGGTCTACGAAGCGCTTGGGATCTATATCCCGCTGATCGTGGTGAACTGCATCATCTTAGGCAGAGCGGAGGCTTACGCAAACAAGCATACGCCGCTCCTGTCGGTCTTTGACGCGATCGGCATGGGGCTCGGCTTCACCGTTGCACTTACGCTGGCGGGCCTCGTACGTGAGGTGTTAGGCAGCGGCACGGCGTTCGGTCTTCGGGTCCTGCCGGAGTCGGTCGAGCCGATCGGCATCTTCGTGCAGCCGCCCGGAGCGTTCCTCGTGATCGCGCTCTTTATCGTCATCATGAACGCCATCGGCATCAAGACGCGCCAGCGCAAGCTGGTGGAGCAGGTGGGCTGCGACGGTATATGCGGAGCGTGCGCGATGAACTGTGAAAGACGGGAAGGAGGTGCTGCCGAATGAAGAGCCTCATTCTGATCATGGTGGGCACCGCCCTTGTCAATAACGTGGTTTTGAACCAGTTCCTTGGGATCTGCTCATTCTTAGGCGTATCGAAGCAGATGAAGGCTTCCGCATCCTTAGGCGGCGCGGTGATCTTCGTCATTACCATCGCGTCCGCGGTGGCGAGCCTTCTGTACACCTATGTGCTCGCGCCTCTCGGCCTCGATTTCATGAAGACCATCGTCTTCATCCTGGTGATCGCGGCGCTCGTGCAGATCGTGGAAATGTTCTTAAAGAAGAAAGCCCCGGCCGTTTATCAGGCACTCGGCATCTTCCTGCCGCTCATTACGACCAACTGCGCGGTGCTTGGCGTTGCGCTTACGAACGTCCAGAACGAGTACAACTTTATCGAGAGCGTGGCTGCAGGCTTAGGCACGGCGGTAGGCTTTACCATCGCCATCGTGCTGTTAGCCGGGATCCGGAGCCGCATCAATGAAGCGGACCTGCCGGCGCCTCTTCGCGGCGCGCCGGTGGTGCTGATAGCTGCGGCGCTCATGTCCATCGCATTCATGGGCTTCTCCAGCCTGATGTTCTAAGGAGGGCGGTCATATGGGTCTCACGATCATTCTGGTCACGACGGCGGTGATCACCGCCATCGGGATCGCGGTGGGCGCAGGACTTGTGTTCACCAATAAAAAGTTTTATGTGGAAACAGATGAGCGGGAAACCGCAGTCCGGGAGGCACTTCCGGGGAACAACTGCGGTGCCTGCGGATTTGCCGGCTGCGATGCCATGGCGGCGGCCATCGCCAAGGGCGAGGCGCCTGCCAACGGGTGTCCTGTGGGCGGCACCCCCGTTGCGGAGAAGATCGGGGCCATCATGGGCATCGACGCCGGAACGGTGGAGCGGAAGGTCGCGTTCGTCCGTTGCAAAGGCGACTGCAATGTAACGAAAAACCAGGGGAACTACGTGGGCGTCCGGGACTGCAGAAGTGTGGCGCTCAACGGAATCCGTACGTCAGACTGTGATTACGGATGCTTAGGCTTCGGAAGCTGCGAAGCGGTGTGTCCGGAGCATGCCATCAGCGTGAAGGACGGCGTAGCTTCGGTCGATCCGCGGCGCTGCGTGGCCTGCGGGCTTTGCGTAAAGACCTGCCCGCGCGGACTCATCGAGCTGATCCCGGAGAAAAACCATGTGGCGGTGCAGTGTTCCAATAAGGACCGCGGGCCGCAGGTGAAGCAGGTGTGTTCGGCAGGCTGTATTGGCTGCACGCTTTGCACGCGTCAGTGCGAGGCCGGCGCCATCACGGTGGAAAACAACCTGGCTCACGTCAACTACGAGCTGTGCACTCAGTGCGGAAAATGCGTGGAAAAATGTCCGGCCAAGGTCATTACGCCCCCGCTTAAGTGAGGTAGGGTATGGAAAAGAAGAACAAAACCATCAAACTGATCATATCGGTCCTCATCATTGCGGTCTCAGTCCTGCTTCTGGCAGGATTCCTGGGCGGAAAGGACCTTATGTATCACCTCCTGAACCGGGGAGATCTCGGACCGCTCACACGGGAGGATATCAGGTATATCGAAGCAGAGACGCCGGAGGCTACCAGCAAGGACGGCACCGTGAATTCGGCCGACTGGAAGGAGACGTATCCGGAGATCGTCACCACCATGAAGGACAACGCGAACAATTACACGGTAGTGAGCTATCTTGAGCAGGATCCTTATCTGGTCAACGTCTATGAGGGATACGGCTTCGCCAAGGACTACGGCTCGGCTAGAGGGCACGAGTACTGCCTGGAGGACGTTGCCAAGACGGAGCGTCCGCATCCGATGGCAAACTGCCTCACGTGCAAGACGCCCAACTTCGCGAAGCTTGTGAACGACCTGGGCGTAAGCGCCTATACAATGGATTTTGCCGACGTGATGAGTGCAATGGAGGAGAGCGTCTCCTGCTATACCTGTCACGGAAACGACGCGGGGAACCAGGGAAAGATCACCATCACTCATTCGTATGTGCTGAAGGCACTTGGAGATAACGCGGATACCATCGACGCGGCAACGCTTTCCTGCGGCCAGTGCCATATCGAATACTATTTCACGCCTTCGGACAAGGAGACCATGATGCCTTACGACAGCGTGGAGGCCATGACGCCGGAAGCGATCCTGGCTTACTACGACAGCATGGTCATGCCGGACGGAACGGTTGGCTTCTACGACTGGGTCCAGGAAAGCACGGGTGCTCATATGCTGAAGGCGCAGCATCCGGAGATGGAGACGTTCCTTTACGGCAGGCATGCGGCGGAAGGGATGAACTGCGCGGACTGCCACATGTCGATCGAGATGGCGGAGGACGGAACGGTCTATCACAGCCATTATCTGGCGAGCCCTCTGGATGATCCGAACCTGCTCCTCACGTGCGCAGAGTGCCACGAGGATACGGACATGACGGACTTTGTCCACAGGCTTCAGGACAAGATCACGGCGCGGGAGACGGAGGTCGGAAACCGGCTGTCCGATTTCAAGGACGCGCTGGCTGCGGCAGTAAGCGAAGGCGC
Organism: Lachnospiraceae bacterium; assembly: GCA_017441825.1. Lineage (GTDB taxonomy): Bacteria > Bacillota > Clostridia > Lachnospirales > Lachnospiraceae > UBA1267. Next base: position 40,215 of record JAFRVD010000037.1, on the reverse strand, counting down.
AGCGTCGGGAGAAGAGCTGGACGCGGTAAGGAAGCTTTACCGGGAAGCGCAGTGGTACTTCGACTTCTGCTATGTTGAGAACTCCGAAGGTGCGCATAACTCAGAGCTGTCCGGCCGATGCCTGGACCTTGCTGAGGAAAGAATCGCGGAAGGAATGGAATTACTGGGCAAGGAGTAAACAATACTGCTCCCGGGAGAGAACGGAGCGTGCGTACCGGCAGAGACTCTGGTCTCTGCCGGTACTTTGGCAGAAGGAGAATTCGATGGCGGCCTTGAAAAAAATATGGAGATTCCTTTCTTCCATGCAGTTTGCAGTCATTCTGCTCGTGATCCTGGCCGCGGCGTGTGCGGGAGGAAGCTTTATTCCGCAGGGACTCACGCTTCAGGAATATGCTTCGGCGTATTCGGAGAGGACAGCGTCTCTCATTGTAGCGCTTGGACTGGACGACGTCTTTCACTGCTGGTGGTTCATTGTGCTTTCGGTGTTCCTCTGCGGGAACCTGATCCTCTGCAACCTGATCCGCCTTCCGGGCCTTATAAAAAGGACGAAGAGGTCCGGCGGGAAGGTAATCCTGGGGGAGCCGACTGCGGCGGCGGAAGGCGTTGCGGATCCGAACCAGTTCTTTGAAAGGTTTGGGATCACGCCCAAAGAGGAAAAGGATGAAGACGGGCGTGCTGTCCTTTACGGAGACCGGCACCGCGCGGGGATCTGGGGCGCCTGGGTCTGCCATCTGGGCGTGCTTCTTCTGATCCTCGGGTTCGGGCTCGGGCAGATGACGCACCGTGAATATACGGTGTACGGAGTCACGGGTGAGTCGCTTCCCGTGGGAGATACGGGGCTTGTGATGACCATCGACGATTTTCGCGTGAAGCTTCGTGAGGATGACACGGTCTCGCAGTATACGGCGGAGCTGACGCTTACGGATACGGCGAAGGGACTTACTGAGAGCGGAACGGCCGAGGTCAACCGGCCCGCGGAGCTTCTCGGGTACCGGTGCTACCAGAATTCGACCGGGTGGGCGGCCGCTGTGACTGTCACGAAGAGCGGGTCGTTTCTTCAGGAGGAGGTGCTCTGCGCGGGTGAATTCCTCCCTGTTCTGGACCTTCCGGAGCTTGTCGTTCTGTTCAACGCATTCTATCCGGACTACGTTCTGACAGACGAGGGGCCGGCAACGGCTTCGGGGAGCATCAGGAATCCGGGGTATCTCTATTCGCTTTATTATCTGGACCCGGCTACGGAAGAAGAACACATGCTGGGCATGAACGTGCTGCTTTCCGGGGAGCAGATCACTGTGGACGACTATGTGATCACCTTTTCAGAACCGCAGAATTATACGCTGATCCAAATCAAAAAAGACCGGTTCACGTGGCTTGCGCTTCTGGGCGGGCTCATCGTCCTCTGCGGTCTCGTGCTTGCGCTATATCTTAAGCCTATGCGGCTTTCCGCGCTTCGGGAAGAGGATGGAACGTGGACAGTGAAGGGAGAGTGCAGAAAATCGGCGCCGATCTTCCGCGAACAGTTTGAAAAGATCTCCGGGGTAACGCTGCCCCGGGAACAGGATTCGGTACTTGAGCAGGAAAAGGAGACAGAGAGATGACGAATGCTGAAAATGTGCTGTTCATTGCCGTGATGGTGATCTATCTCATCACCATGCTGCTCTATTTCTTCTTTGTGATCTTCAAAAAGACGCCTCTCGCGAAGGCTGCAGGAGGCTTTCAGGCAGCGGGGCTTCTCATACATACGGCGGCGCTTGTCCTCCGCGGAATTGCGGCAGGCCGTCTGCCGATGACCAACCAGTACGAATTTGCCACGTGCTTCGCCTGGGGCCTCTGCCTGGTCAGCCTGATCTTCATAGTGAAGTTCCGGTTCCCCGTGCTGGGTGCTTTTTCGGCTCCGGTGACGTTCCTCATCATCGGATACGCCGCCATGCAGAGCAGGGAGATCCATGAGCTCATGCCGGCGCTCCAGAGCAACTGGCTGGGAGTCCACGTTTCTACGGCCGTCATTTCCTACGGCTCGTTCGGCGTTTCCTTTGTCCTGTCGCTCATCTACCTGTTCCGGGAGAAGGCGAAGGAGGGAGGCTTCTGGGACACGCATATCCCTGCGCGGGAGAAGCTGGACCTGATCAGTTACCGGAGCGTCTGTCTCGGTCTCCTGTTCCTGACGCTCACGATCCTGACCGGCGCCATCTGGGCGGAACGCGCCTGGGGAAGCTACTGGTCCTGGGACCCGAAGGAGACCTGGTCGCTGGTCACGTGGCTGATCTACGCGGTCTATCTGCACTTAAGGCTTCGGAGGAACTGGAAGGGTAAGCTAGCTGCGATCTTCGCGGTGGCGGGCTTTGTCTGCGTGATCTTTACCTATATTGGGGTGAACACGTTCCTGCCAGGAGTCCACAGCTATAAATAAGACAATTTAAAATGAAAAGGTGGGTTCCATGGCCTTTCAGGATAAAATTCCGGATGCACTGCGGATCAACAAAACGCGGTGCATCTTTTCTGTTATAGTGGGCTCCATCTCATTCGGATGGACTGGAAGCTGCTTTGTAAAAGAAGAGAATTCAGGAGGGAAGTAGTATGAAAAACCTGAAAAAGATGGTATTGTTGTTCCTGGCTGCCGTGCTCATGCTAACTGCGTTTACGGGCTGCTTTTATGTGGAAGTGAAGGAGGCAGAGACGGAGACCCGGGAAGAGACCGAGGATGAAGAGCTGTTTTCTTTGTGGGAGCCGGACGCGTCGTCGCTTGCGGCGCTCATTGAGTACGTGGAAGCGGTGACGGATGAGTCTTCTCCGGACTACATTCCGCCGGAGGACCGCGTGGCCACGTTTGACATGGACGGGACGCTCATTGGCGAGCTGTTCCCGACCTATCTCGAGGTCATGCTCCTTGCGGACCGCATCCTGCGGGACGAGACCTATTCGCCGGACGCGGAAATGCTGGAGTTCGGCCGCATGACGCGCGAGCATGCGCTGGACAAGTCCTTTCCCGCGGATTACGACTATGAGTTTTCTTATCACCAGGCCAGGGCTTTCTCCGGCATGACGCTGACCGAATACGCGGACTTTATCACGAAGTTCCTGCTCAACGAAGCTGACGGCTTTACCGGCATGACTTACGGAGAGGGCTACTACCTGCCGATGATCGAAGTGCTCGAGTACCTGCAGGACAACGGCTTCAAGTGCTTTATCGTCTCCGGCAGCGACCGCTTCATCATCCGCACGTTCATCGAAGGCGTGATGGACATTCCTTACGAAAACATCATCGGCTCGGACACTGCGCTCAAGGCCCGGGACCAGGGCGACACGGACGGTATCGAATACGTCTTCACCGGCGATGACACACTGGTCCGCACGGATGAGCTCATCATCAAAGATCTCAAGACGAACAAGGTCGTGCAGATCGCCCAGGAGATCGGCAGGCAGCCGGTGCTTTCCTTCGGCAACAGCTCCGGCGACGTCAGCATGCACAACTACGCCCTGTACAATAATCAGTACAGGAGCGCCGTGTTCCAACTCATTGCCGATGATGACGTCCGCGACTACGGGAGTTCCGCGAAGGGCCCGGAGCTCCGCGAGAAGTGGGAAAACATGGGCTTTAACGTGATTTCCATGAAGGACGATTGGAAGACCATCTACGGCGAAAACGTGGTCAAAACAGGCGAATTTAAGTGGCTCACGGACTATGCGGAGGACCGGACGCCTGCGGATGAGTAAAGTGGCGTACAGATTATTGGCGCCGGTCCGGATCATAAAGAAGGAGCAGATACGTCGGTATCTGCTCCTTTTTGACTGCGCGCCCGGCGGCGCATGTTTCAATTATTCTCAGTCTCTGTCCTTAAGGTGTTCCGAAATGGTGACAGGAAAGCCTGACGGTGCAAGCAGCATGGTCGCTCTTGAAGAGCTGGTATCGGTGACTTTGTCTCCACGGGGATTGACAAACCCGCGGGCGATCAGGAAATCATACGCCTCCTGGAAGTTGTCCACATTGATGCTGATGGAAGTCAGATCCTGCGGGATCGTTTCCGAGCTTGCGATATTGATGCGGTTGCCGTTGGCATCCTTCATAGCGAAAGTTGTATTCGCGCCTCCTTCAATATCGGTCTTCGTATGACGTCTCTCAAAGCCGAGGGCTTCGAATACCTTGATTACCGCTTCCGGGTTTCTCGTGACGATGAGCGGGCAAAACCCTGTAATGGTCATTATAGTTCCTCCTTTATACTGATAAATTGGATAATATTGTATCAAAAATGGGTGAATTGGTCAATGGGGCAGGCAAAAAAACTGATTCAGATACGATACCTCGGATTTCTGAGGGATTGAAATACTTCTCCGGATAATTTATCATATCAGCAGAGAGAAAATACCGGGGAGAGACCGGGAGAGCAATAAACCTGAAGGAGTATCTGCCATGTTCAGAATTTTAGACGCTGTGGAAGCAGTAAAGCTGATTGGGGACAACGCAGTCATCGGACTGAATTCCTTTGCCGCCATAGGAAATCCGGAGAAGCTGCACGACGCCATCACGAAGCGGTTCCGGGAGACCGGGCACCCGAAGAACCTTACGATCATATCATCGTCCGGCTTTGGCCTTTTGGACCCGGACCGCGGCGCGGAGCAGTATATCCGCGAAGGCGCGGTCGGGAAGATCATCGCGAGCCACTACGGGACGATGCCCATTGTTCGGAAGCTCGTGCTTCAGGACCTCTTTGAGGCGTACAACGTGCCGCTCGGACCGATGTCCCACGCCATCCGGGCACAGGCCGGCGGACACGATGCATATTATACGAAGCTGGGGCTCGGGCTGTTTGTGGACCCGCGTGTAGAAGGGCCCGCGCTGAATTCGATCTCTCACGATGACTCGCTCGTCCGCCTTGTGGAGATCGAAGGCGAGGAGTATCTCCGATACCGGCTGCCTGCGCCGGACGTTGCGCTCATCAAGGCGACCAGCGTGGACGCGAACGGCAATGTGTCCTTTGAAAATGAATACTGCTCGATCGACGCCCTGTCTTTGGCGCAGCTGACCCATAGGAATCACGGAAAGGTGATCGTCCAGGTGGACAGGCTGCGGTCCGATTTCCGCAGACCGCGCGACGTCATGATCCCTGCGGCACTGGTAGACGCAGTGGTCGTCTACCCGCAGGATGAGAACAACGAAGTCTTCGGCACGCTTTCCGGCGATATCCACGTGCCGTCCACTCATATGGAGTACTGGTACAGCCGCCTGGAGGAGGAGAACGCGAAGGTCGGCTATGAGCGTGACGATCTCGTGTCGTCCATCATCGGCCGGAGGGCGGCTGACGAGCTGCGCCCGGGGGACATTGTCAACATCGGCATCGGCATTCCGGAAAAGGCCGCGAAGTTTGCGGCGGAGAAGGGGATCCTGCGCGAGCTGACGCTTACGGTGGAGTCCGGCGGCATGGGCGGCCTGCCTGCGGGCGGGCGGCAGTTCGGCGCGATGATCGGAGCCGGCTCCATCAGCGATATGTCCATGCAGTTCGATTTTTACGACGGCGGCGGGCTGGACCGCTGCTTTATGGGCGCGCTTGAGATGGACCGGTTCGGCAACGTGAACGCGCACAGGAGCGCGGACTACTATGCCGGGGTCGGCGGGTTCTGCAACATCACGGCGGCCACGAAGAACGTGATCTTCTGCATGGCGTTCAGCGCAAGGGGGCTTACGGTCTCTCAGGAGGACGGGAAGGTCCGGATCGAAAAGGAAGGGTCGATTCCGAAGATCGTGGAAAACGTACGGGGCATCAGTTTTTCTGGACAGAAGGCGGTCGAAAATGGCCAGAACGTGCTGTACATTACGGAGCGGTGCGTGTTTGCGCTGAGGCCGGAGGGGCTCGCGCTTGTGGAAGTGTATCCCGGGATCGACAAGCAGAAGGATATTCTCGACAAGCTTCCGTTTGAAGTGATCGATGAGGTGGGACGATGAAACAGAGCATCAGGATCGAAACCGCGGAGACCGGCCGGGTCTCCATGGAATATTTCCGCTTTGGCGAAGGACAGGAGGTCTTCGTGATCCTGCCGGGCCTGAGCCTGAAGAGCGTGACGAAGTCTGCGGATGCCGTAGCGGCAGCCTATCAGGACATGGCGGAGCAATATACGATTTATGTGTTCGACCCGAGGAAGGACCTTCCGGAGACCTACTCCATCAATGAAATGGCGGAGGACACTGCGGAAGTGCTCGAGACCCTCGGCCTGAAAGAGGTAAACCTTTTCGGGGCGTCGATGGGCGGCATGGCCGCCATGAAGCTCGCGATCGGCCACCCGGAGCTTGTGAAAAAGCTGGTGCTCGGGTCTACGACGGCCCGTATTACAGAGAAGCAGTACCAGGGAATAGCGGAATGGATCCGGCTGGCCGAGGAAAAGAGGACAGAGGAACTGTGCTTAACGATTGGAAAAGCACTGTATCCGAAGGCGCTCTTTGAAGCGTTGCGGGACTTATTTATTGATATGGCGAAGACCGTCACGAATGAAGAGCTTTCGCGCTTTATCGTTCTCGCGAAGGGTATTCAGGGACACAACGTCCTTGACGAGCTTCCCGGGATCTCCTGCCCCGTGCTGGTCATCGGCGACCGGGACGACCGGGTACTTGGCGCTGAAGCCTCGGAGGAGATCGCATCCCGCCTCTTAGGTAGCCCTGACTGCGAGCTGTTTCTCTATGAGGGCTGCGGGCATGCCGCCTATGACGTTGCCCCGGATTACAGGGAACGCATCATGCGCTTCCTGGACCCGCGGACAGGAGGGTCGGTATGATCGGGCAGAAGATCGGAAATATGTTTTTAGAGCTCGGCCTCGGGAACGTGGAGCGGCCCGTCGAGCCTGTTTCCGGCGGCTTCCTGCACAGGATGTACAAGGTTTATGCCGGAGGGAAAGCATACGCTGTCAAGCACCTGAACCCGCTCATCATGAAAAGGCCTGACGCTATCTCAAATTATGATGAGGCGGAAAAGCTTGAAAGCATTATTGAAGGGGCCGGGATCCCGATCGTCCCGGCACTTCGGCTTACGGGCAGGAAGAGGCAGTATTATGAGGGGGATTTCTTCTACATTTTTGACTGGCATGACGGACGTATGACCGACTGGTACCATATCACCGGAGAGCAGTGCTTTATTGCAGGGAACATCCTCGGCAGGATGCATGCGCTTGCCCCAAAGACCGGAGAGAAGGACGAGACAGAAGAAAGCCGCATCGATTTCGGACAGTATATACGGAACGCTGAGGCTTCGGACCCGGACCTATGGTCGCTTCTTTCAGAGAATGAAGAGCTGCTCCCGTATGCTGAGAGAGAGCTGAACAAGGCAAGAAAGCGCCTGCCGGATATCGTCTGTATTTCGGACGAGGATATGGATCCGAAAAACGTCATGTGGGAAAACGGACAGCCGGCCGTGATCGACCTCGAATGCCTGAAGTACGGAAATCCTGTGTCGCACGTCCTGCAGCTCTCGCTTCAGTGGTCCGGCATAACGATCTGCAGACTCGACCCGGGACTGGTTAAGGCGTTTTTCAACGGGTATCTTAAGGCGTACGACAATGACTTCAGGGACTACCCCAAGGTGTTCGGGCTGGCTTATACATGGCTCGAGTGGCTCGAATACAATCTGGGCAGGGCGCTTTCAGACGCCGTCGATGAAAAAGAAAGGGAAATGGGAAAGTCTGAAGCGAGAAATACTGTGAACAGGATCCGGTGTCTTTATGAGAATGAAGCGGAGATCAGACGTGTTCTGGGTTCGCTGTGAAACTTCGCGACCCGGCCGGGGGAGAGAAAACAAAGGAGTTAAGCTATTATGAGTCTGTATGCCATCGGTGACCTCCATCTCCATTATCAGTCCATCCTGAAGGCACCGGGCCAGCTTCACGGCAGGGTGTGGAAGAACCATGAGGAGAAGCTGAAGAATAATTGCCGGAATACGGTGAAGGATGAGGATACCCTGGTGCTTGTGGGAGACCACAGCTGGGGAAAGAATCTTTCGGAATGTGAGCTGGATCTTCAGTATATTGAGGGGCTCCCGGGCAGGAAGATCCTGACACGCGGCAACCACGACATGTTCTGGGACGTGAAGAAGACCGGGCAGCTGAACGAGCTTTTCAGGCCGAGGCTTACGTTTCTGCAGGACAGCTATGAGACGTATCAGGATTATGCGCTTGTAGGTACGAAAGGCTTCACTTTTGAAGGTCCGTACTATCTGGACGGCCGCGGAAGGATAGTAGGCTGGGACGAAAGTGAAGAGGAGCGTGCGAAAAAGCTGGTTGAGAGGGAGCTCGAGAGGCTTTGGAAATCCTTTGAGCTTGCGAAGAAGGACGGGTATCAAAAGTTCATTATGTTCCTGCATTACCCGCCCACTAATATTCTGGAGAAGCGCAGCGGCTTCACGGACATGGCGGAAGAGTACGGCGCGGAGCAGGTCATCTATGCCCACTGCCACGGAGAGAGCCGGTTCTATGACAGTATCCACGGGGAATACCGGGGGAGGACGTACAGCCTTGTTTCCGGCGATTTCCTGCGCTGGAAGCCGTATAAGGTGCTGGACTGACAGTCCGGCAGCTGACAGACGTGAAAAAAGGGAGCCTTCGGGCTCCCCTTTTTTGTATCTGCAGTGATCCGTTAATTCCTCAGGAAGCGTATCCGTGAGCCGCATGGATCTCTTTCTTGTTTTCGTACATGTATCTGTCCGCTTCGAGGGTCAGCATATTGAAGGCGTCTTCGCTGCCTTCCTCTGCAAAGGCGTAGCCTACTGCAATGCTGATGTTTTCACGGGAGAGCGCTTCTTTGAAGCGGGCAAGACGTGCCTTGACTTCCTTTTCGGTGCAGCCCCTGAGCACGGCAAAGAATTCATCGCCGCCCACACGGTAACAGTTGGTTCCGTCTTCCGTGCCGAAGCATTCGCAGATACACCGGCCTGAAGTACAGAGCAGCCTGTCTCCTGCCAGGTGCCCTTTTGAGTCATTGGTCTCCTTCAGGAAGTTCACGTCGAACACGATAACCGCCATGGAGCTTCTGTCTTCACCGGAGTCCAGTATGTTCTGCTCCAGGCTGTACCGGTTCTGCAGTCCGGTCAGCGCGTCTGTCTCTGCGGCGGAGCGCAGGATGGTTTCCAGCCTGGCGCGGCGGGTCAGCAGCGCGTTGTAGGCGTTGACCAGTACCCGCATCTCGCGGACACCGTTGTTCTCGGTCATGTTCTGATCTGCGGCGATCTCTTCGGCATGCTTCCTTAGCGGGTTGACCAGCGTCAGACGAATCAGGGTGGTCCCGAAAAACAGAATGACGATGATCGCAATGATCACGGCCCAAAGCCCGGAACGCAGGATGCCGACGTGCTGCTTGATTTCCGCTGAACGTTCAGAGAAGGATTGCTGAAGGATACCGATGGAAGCGTTCACGTTTTCGGCAATGTGGTATTTCATCTGGGAAAACTCACCATTCAGGACCAGGCTTTTCGCGAGACCTATACGGGCTTCTTCCGACATGGCCTGTTCTTCTTCAGTGAGCGGAACGTCCGGGATGATATCGAGCTCCGGGATGGGCGGAAGCGTGTAGACGGAACGGACGAGCGCGAGAGCGTGATTCTGCAGTTCCAGCATTGTTTCTGCTATCCCTGCGGCGTTACTTATGTTGCTTTTGACCTCATCGCTCACGTCATAGCTTTGGAAACGCTCCGCAATGTCCTTCGCGAGCCGGCCCATGCCCAGCTCTTTCGCATAGGCCTTTAACGGACCGACTATCGGCGAGCCTTCTCCATCGACCGGCGACTGAATAAAGTTTACAGACGTTTCAGCCAGCGTACTGGAGTCCGCGTTCAGATCCATGACCTCTTTCTGGTATACGCCGGACCTTTCCGTGAGATCGGCCAGTTCGTTGCTGGAGCGGTTGACCTCAAACACGAGTATGATGATAAATAACAGCAGGACCGCAAGCAGGATCTCTATGGGCGTTATGATCGCGTTTGCAGGTATATCCCATACTCTGGATTTTTCTTTCTTTTTCATGTGCCCTTCTCCAAATTGACAAAAATCAATACCATAAAATTGATTATATCACAGCGGAGATAACGGGGCAACCGTTTTTATCAGATTATGTTGATTCAGTTTTATTTAATTACACGCATGGTCCGCGCCGACGTCCATGCCGTTCCAGATCTTCTCCTGCGTGAATGGCTCGTCCGGAGCCGTCCAGAAGCCTGACTCCCCCGAAAGCCCGAGAGGCAGGAAGAAAAAGCTTATGAGGTACAGTGAACCGGTAGAGATGTATCCTTCGCCGATCCCGGGCTGGTTCCCGCTGATGCCGATCCGGAGCCACCCGTTTTCATCTGTGATCGGATATTGCAGCATGTTTCGGAGGGCCGCCGTCATCGCAGAGCGGACAGAGGCTTCACAGAGGCCGTTGGGAAGCATATGAAGAAGCGCACACTGGGCCAGCCCGTGGAAGACGCCCAGCCGGTAGGCGCTGGACCTGCCGATCACGGGATATTTTCCGTCAGGCATGATCATGCGCTCGAGGTGCGCCGCATACCGGGAGGCCCGCTTATTAAACGCCGGGATCATTTCGTCCCAGTCCGGCGATGTCCCGATGAATTCGTTCGAGAGATCGACGAGCATCGGATGGATCACAAAGCTGTTGTAGTAATCCCAGGCGTAGTGCGCGCCGTCGCTGTAGACGCCGTCGCCCAGGTACCACTGATCGAGCTGGCGGAACGCGTAGTCCACGCGCATCGGGTCCCAGAAGACGCCGGCATGGTGCAGCAGCGCTTCGATCATGGCGCTGAACAGGAGCCAGTTGGAGGGGTAGGGCTTGCGGGTCCGGGTCGCCTCCATGGCGCGGCAGATCATGGCCTGCTCCTCCGCGGAGAAACGGTCCCAGAGCTCCTTGGGCGCCCGGAGGATGCCTTCTGCGAGGAAGGCTGCATCGACGATAGGCTGGTGATCCTCCGAAAAATTCAGGGCTGCCGGGTCCTCCGGATCCACGGCCCGTATAATCGCCTTTCGGGTAAGCTCCCGGAATTCCTCCTGAAGTACTTTTTCTTCGCCGGATAAACCCCCGAGTTCGAGCCACGGGGCGATCCCGCAGACCGTCCTTCCGAGCGCTTCCAGATACGTACAGCGCTCTTTCCCCGAGAGGTCGCTGCCGTAAAGCGGCATTGCTTGCTTAAGCGTCCCGTCCGCCATATGGAGAAGCACAGGCTTTGTGATCGTGATCATCGCCTGAAGCCATTCATTTCGTACAGTCATTGTTTCCCTCTTTTTCTGTCAGTTTTCCGCATTTTCAAAAGGTCTCTCTTCGAAGCTTTTCCTGCGCTGTCGTCCGAAGCATTTCTCAGGCCATCGTCCGGAGCATATCCATGCTCACTTCATAGAGCGGCGCCCGGCCTTCCGTAACCCTCCGGTATTCGTCCATCATGTAAGCGCCCATCCGCAGGATCTCTTTGCGCTGCGACCCGGCGCGGTGCGGCGTGATCACGACGTTCGGGACGGACCACAGGGGATGCCCCGCGGGGAGCGGCTCCTCCGGATCCGTGACGTCTAAAAGCGCGGTACGGCCGGGTTCCTCTTTCATGGCGCGAATCAGGTCCGGGACCACCACCTGCGCGTTCCGGCCGGTGTTGATGAAGACCGCATACGGGGACATGAGCGAGAACAGCCGATAGTCCAGCATGCCCACAGTCTCTTTGTTATTCGCGAGATGGTTCGAGATGATCGGGCAGTTTTCGAAGATGTCCTCGAGGCTCGTCTTCCGGACGCCCAGCGCCTCTGCGGTTTCATCCGGGAGGAAGGGATCAAAGACGTCGATCGCAATATCGTACGGCTTCAGGTTTTCGATCACCTTCTTTCCCACCATGCCTGCGCCCAAAAGACCGACCTTATTGTGATAATTCCCTTCAAAATGGTCCGCATAAGCGGCCGCATTCCGGAAGCCCTCCGTACGGTAGCGGCGGTCCAGCTGGAAAAAGCCTTTATTCGCGAGGAGGATCTCTGCCAGCGTGAATTCCGCGACCGGCACGGCATTGGCGGCCCAGGCGGAAAAGACGCGGACGCCCTTCGCGAGGAAAGGCCGGGCAAAGGCCTGGACGGTGCCTGCGGCGTAGAATACATAGCGGAGGTTCGGAAGCTTTTCTGCGATCTGTTCTTCGGTGAGCGCCGGCATTCCCCAACTGGAGAACACGGCCTCGGTCTTCGGAAGGGGAGGCCCTGCAAGAAATTCTTTATTCGTGAGCATAAGGCTCCCGGCGCGCTGCTCATCCGTATAGGCGTTCAGGAGGTTCTGCCTGGTCTCACATAAAAACAATCGACGGTCCATAAACGTGCTCCTTTGGTTTTTGGAATTGAAAACAGTATAGCATGATGAAGGCGGATGTACAACAGACAGGGCGGTCCATAGAGCTTCTCCTGCCGTAAAAAGAGAACCGGCAGGGAATCATCCCTGCCGGCTCTGAAAGGGTATATGGCTGCGGTACGTAAAGTACCGGTCAGATTATTTGTTAGCAAGCCACTCGTCCAGCTGGCGCTGCTTTTCATCGATGATGTCCTGCAGGCCGGTCGCGATCAGACGGTCGTTCATCTCCTCGATGGTCGGTTCCGGATCGACAAGGCCGTATTCCAGGCTCTTCTGGTATTCTTCGTACACGTTCTGGCAGGCAGAGATCTGATCTGCAACAGGAGTCGGGTCGAAGGTGAAGCCGGAGGCAACAGAGCTTTCAGCGTTTGCGTTGAACTCCAGCGTGCGCTCCCAGACGTCGGGGTCGTTTGCCGTAGTGGTGTAGATGATGGTCTCGTTCGGCTGATCCCAGATGAGGGTGGTGTAGCCGGGGTTTTCCACCAGCTCGACCTGGCCGTCGACCAGATTGTAGTGCTGTCCTTCAATACCGTAAGCCAGAAGGTTTGCGATCTCGGGATTTGTGTACAGTTCGTTGAGAAGCTTCATGGAAGCCGCAGGATCTACAGCGGTGTAGGGAATGCCCCAGGAACCGGAAAGGTTTCTCTTGAGGTCCTTCTTGGTCTGGAAGATCACGACGGGCTTCGAGATACGGCTCTCCTGAGCACGGATGCCGGGCTTGCCGCCGGTGTTGTATGCTGCCAGCGCATCGCTCTGCATGAGCGTGGTAACTGACGTGGTATCTGTTGCGGCGTCCTTGCTGGTCCAGCCGTTCAGATAGTAATTCCGGAAGATCATGATGTTCTCAAGGTAAGTGTCAGAGGTGAAAAGGTTTACGACCTCGGGCTCTTTACCATAATCCAGGAGTACGCCGAACCAGTCGTCGCCGATCTGGGCAACGTCCAGGAACTGGCTGCAGAAGGTGCCGGTCGCACGGTAGGTCTCAACTTCGGGATGGAGGTCGTGGATCTTTGCGAGCCATTCATCCACTTCTTCCTGCGTTACATGCTTGATATCGGAGCCGTCGTCTTCATAGCCGGCTTCCGCAAGGAAGTCTTCACGAACCGCATAGCAGCCGTGGCCGACAGCCCAGTCATTGATACTGGGTGCGCCGTAGATGACGCCGCCCACTGCACAGGCCTCAAGATTTTCCATACCGACCTTGTCGATAATGCCCTGGCCGTAGGTCTGAAGCAGGTCGTTCTCGTTGAAATCGGTGAGATATCCCTGCTGTGCGATGGTGCTGTAGCCGATCAGGCCGCAGTAGATCAGGTCGAGCTGTTCACCGCCGGAAAGCGCAAGCGTAATATTCTGCTTATAGGAAGCGAAGTCGGACATCTGGATCTCGACTTCTACGCCGATGGTCTTGCGGGTGATCTCACTGATGGCCGCTGCCACAGCATCGATGTCCGGATACTGATTGCTGTAGTTCACAAGCGTCAGGATCAGGTGCTGTACGTCGCCTGAAGGAGCTTCCGTATCAGCCTCGGCTTCTTCCCCTGCCGGTTCCTCGTCCTTTTCTTCCGACTGGGTATCCGTGTCCGCTTTGGTTCCTTCACTGCCGCTTTCCGTATTCCCGCAGGCAGCCAGCGTGCCGACGATCATGAGAGCTGCAAGAAGAAGAGCCAGTAATTTCTTCATCATGGTAGGTTCCCTCCTGTTTTGATTACGGCGCTTTTAGCTGCCGTGATTTTTTTACAGTGACAGCGTACAGCAAACAGGAATGATAAAAAATCAAAATTCCGGTCTCAAATAACACGATTCAGAGATTGTTATTTCCGGAAATCTCTGGGTGTAAGGCCTGTTTCTTTTTTGAACTGCTTCGCAAAATAGGACAGATTCGAGAAGCCGCAGTCCAGCGCAATGTCACGGATACTCATTTCCCGGTTTCCGAGGAGGCGCATGGATTCCTGGATCCGCGCGTGGATGATGTAGTTCGCAAGAGACATACCCGTGACCTTCTTGAAACGGAAGGAGAGATAGTCCGGGTTCAGGTAGACCATGCTGCTCAGGGATTCCCGGGTCATGTTTTCTGAGAGATGGCTGTGGATGTAGGCCTGAACTTCACGGACGACCGCGTCCTGGTCGTCCGTACTGTACATGCACATGTTGAAGAGCGGCACTACCATCCGGATCCAGTTTTCGAGGGATTCGATAGAGGTGCAGGCTTCATCGGCGGACATCTGGGAGAGCTCCGCGTTGAACCGGCTCAGCGCGGCTTTGTTCTGTGCCATGGCGCTGTACAGCATCTGGAGGAACCGGTAGAAGAAGGACGTGACGTCCTCTTTGCTGGTGGAGGGGTCGCGTTTCATCCCTTCAACGGCCATCTGGACCGAGGAGAGGACGTCGTCGGTCTTTCTTTTTAATAGAAGATCGCCCCATTTTTCAAACGGATAGGACCGCTCCTCATAAGGATGTGCGGTACTGTTCATGGAAAGGTCGATAATCTGGTTGGTCAGGATCAGGTCGTTTTTCGCACTTTCCACGAGGTGGTCGTACTGTGCCGGAAGCTCGGAGATCCCCTTGGAAGTCGCGGAGATATAAAAGCTGAAATGGTTCGGGAAGTGGGGCACGAAATCCGTGAGCGCTTCCCTCGCGCGTGCCGCAAGCTCTTCCCGCGTATGCATCTCTTCGGAAAGGATCATGAGGAAGGAGAAGCTGCCGTCCCGGATGATGATACGGTATTCTTCCTCACGATAAAAATACTCCCGGAGGATGTTCCGAACCGTAAAGTCAAAGAGTTCGCTTTCAAAAATCGCTTCCGCCACCTTGCTGCACCGGACCAGCAGCAGGTAGTAATTGCTGTCGAGGATCGAGAGCGGGAGATTCTGACGCTTCAGCTCCTGTTTTGCAGAGAAAAGGTCGTCTGATAAAAAATGATGCAGGTACTGATACCAGAACATTTCGATCAGATGGTTTTCGCTGCTTTCCCAGTAAGACGCGAGAAGCGTATCCTTTTCTGCTAAGGAGATCGCTTCCCATTCATCTATGGCTTTCCGGAGTGTAAGCACCAGATCTTCTTCCGCTACCGGTTTCAGCAGATAATCGATGCTGGAGAGGCGCATGGCGCGGTTCGCATACTCGAATTTGGCGTATGCGGTCAGGAAGACGCAGACTGTATTTTTGCCGCGGCGGCGCATTTCTTCAAGGAGGTCGAGACCGGAGCCGCCCGGCATCTCGATGTCTGAAAGCATGACGGAGATCTCCTGTTCTTCAATGATCTGAAGTGCTTCTTCCATGCTGTAGGCACAGAAGATCTCCTCAAAATCCGTAAAATGCGCTTCCACCTTCATGCGGATGCTTTCCACGCTGTAATATTCATCATCAACGATCAGCAGGTTCATACGATCACACTCCCTCCCGGATAGGGTACAAACGGAAAGTCGATCAGGATCTCCGCGCCGGCGTCCTCGCGGTTCCGGAAAGTAAAGACGGCGTCGGGATAGACGTGATGCATCCGCACGATCACGTTGCTGATGCCGATGTGAGTGGAATCTGAGTAGGACGTGGGGTTCAGGTTCTGCAGATAGGCAAGCGCTTCCTCGCTGAAGCCTCCGCCGGTGTCGTAAATAAGCGCCTTCACACGTTCGCCTTCCCGGGAGATCCCGATATGGATCCCGAGTTTTTTCCCGATACGGACCTCATATTTAATTGTGTTTTCCACAAAATTCAGGAGCATCAGCGGTACTACGGCCGCGCTGTACAGAGCAGGATCACACTCTATGGAGAAGTCGATGCTGTTCGGATACCGGATCTCGCTGATCTCGATATAGTTCTCCACAAAGGAGATCTCATCCTTGAGCGTCACGGTCTGGCCGGAGCTCAGGGTATAGCGCAAATGGTTCGAGAGCGCGCGAAGCATCTCGCGGACGAGCTCCATCCTGCCGGTCTCCGTGAGCTGGTACGCCGTATTCAGGCAGTTGATCATGAAATGCGGCGTGATCTGCTGCTTCACGTACTGGATCTCCAGGTTCTGCGCCTGGAGCTTCCGCTCATAGCTGTCGATCCTGAGATCCCTGATATCCGCTACCGCTTCATTAAAGGCATCGGACACTTCTGCGAATTCCTCCGGTGCGTTCCTGGTGGAAACATAGACGTCCATGTTGCCGTTCTTATAATCGTTAATGCCGCGCTGAAGCGTGCGCAAGGGCCGCATGACGGACCGGTTCAGAAAGAAGCTTAAGAAGAGGAGGCTTAAGAACAGTACGGCGCCGATGACCAGGATCACGATCCCGAGTGATCTTGACTGGGCGGTCACGTCCCGCTCAGGGATGACCTGCGCGAGAAAACCGCCGCCGTGCCGGAGCGGGTAATAAACGATAAACGAATTTTCACCGAGGAGGCTCTGGATCACATAACCGCCGGCAGGATCCGGCGCTATCTCAAGGGCAGCGGACGGATCGGCAGACGGATAGACGGTGCCGTCCGCCCGGACCATCACGAGCTGCGCTCCCTGGTCCATTTCCAGATAGTCCTTGAGACGGATCATCGCGCCGCTCGTGATGCCGGTGTTTTTCATCATCCGGAGAAGGTAGTATTCATTGCCGGAAGCGGCCAGGATCCAGCTGCGGCTTTTTGCGGCTTCCTCCAGGTTTTCGGAGATCAGCTGCTTGGCCTCTGCGTTCCGGATGCCGTTATTGCTGATCATATAGTAGTCTTCTTTCGGAAAATAGGAAAAGATGGCGGCGGCAGAATTCGACAGGAGCTCCGCGTTGTAATTCTGCTGAAGCCTGTAAAGCGCGAGGTGCCAGGCTGTCTGGTCGTAATCGTAGGTGTTGAGCGTCTGAAGGTCCGCATTGCTGCCGGTCGTGGAAAAGAGCCAGCTGTCCAGGGAATCCAGGCTCGTATCCAGGCGGTCTGCGTAGAGCCGGACCGCGTTCCGGGTGTTGTCATAGACACGGTTCCGGAGGAGCCTCGTGGCATAGATGTTATTAAAAAGGATGATCATGGTGAATACGACCGCCATGACGATCAGGATAAACGCGAAGGAATAACGGATGGAACGCGGCTTTTTCACGATGGGATGCCTCCTTTCATGAGAAAATCATATGATGAAAAACAGGAAAAAGCAAGACGGCCCGGGAGAAGAACTCGGAATCGTGTTAATCCATCCCTGTATTTGTCATTTATGAAGATTCTGCGGAAATTTATAATGACCGTACAATCAAGAAAAGGAGTGTATCCGTATGAGTAAAACCGTCGCAGTCATTCCGGAGCAGGGACGCGGCAAGAAGCTTTTAAAGAGGATCAGGCGTTTCCTGCCGATCTACCTTTTTATGCTTCCGGGTCTTGCATACCTTGTCATCAACAACTACATGCCGATGCCGGGACTCGTGCTTGCGTTCAAAAAATATAACGCAAAGATGGGGATCTTCAAGAGCCCGTGGATCGGCTTCAGTAATTTCAAATATCTGTTCGCGACCAGGGACGCGTTCATGATCACCAGGAACACGATCCTCTACAACATCACCTTTATTATAGTGAATACCGTGCTCGCTATTGCCGTCGCGATCATCCTTTCCGAGATCTCGGGCAAGGTCAAGAAGTTCTACCAGAGCGCGATCCTGCTGCCGAACCTGATCAGCTCGGTCATCATCGGCTATCTGGTTTTCGCCTTCTTCAGCGTGGAAAACGGCTTTATCAACAACCAGATCATTAATAAGATGGGCAAGGAGAGCATCCTATGGTATTCGGAGACCAAGTACTGGCCGTTCATCCTGGTCTTTGTGAGCGCCTGGAAGTCGGTCGGCTACAACTGCATCGTCTATCTTTCAACGCTCCTCGGCTTTGACAGGGCTTTCTACGAGGCGGCGGCCATCGACGGCGCGACCAAGTGGCAGCAGATCACCAAGATCACGCTCCCGCTGCTCAGGCCGACCATCATCATGCTGACGATGATGGCCATCGGACGCATCTTCTACTCGGATTTCGGCCTCTTCTATCAGGTTCCGATGAACCAGGGCCAGCTGTTCCCGGTGACGCAGACCATCGACACGTACGTATACCGCGCGCTGCTGCAGCAGAGCGATATCGCGAAGTCCTCCGCCGCGGGCCTGTACCAGTCTGTAGTCGGCTTCATCCTTGTCCTGGGCGCGAACCTGCTCGTCCGTAAGGTCGACCGCGAGAGCGCATTATTCTAAGGAGGCGGATCATGAGAACAAAAGAACAGAGAACCTTCGACATTTTCGGTCATACGATCATGGTCATCCTGACGATCACGGCCCTTGTACCGATGATCCTGATGCTGATCTCCTCCCTGACGTCCGAAGCGACCATCGTCAAAAACGGCTACAATTTCTTCCCGGAAGAGTGGAGCCTGTACGCGTACATCTGGGTGCTGACGAGCAACGGTTCGCTGATCCTCAGGGCATACGGCATGTCGTTCCTGGTGACCATTTCAGGTACGGTGTGTTCGCTCGTGATTACAACGCTCCTGGCATACGGCCTCAGCAAAAAGGGCCTTCCCGCGCGCGGCCTGCTGACCTTCCTCGTGTTTTTCACCATGCTGTTCAACGCCGGCCTGGTCCCGACCTATATCAACTACACGCAGAACTTCCATTTGAAGGACACCTTCTTTTCGCTGATCATCCCGAGCCTCATGATGAACGCCTTCAACGTGCTGCTCATGAAGAGCTACTTCCAGACGGCAGTGCCGGATGAGATCCTGGAGGCCGCGTATATTGACGGCGCGAACGAGTTCTTTACGATGATCAAGGTGGCCATCCCGCTTTCCAAGCCGATCATCGCGACCATAGCCATGTTCGTGGGCATCGCCTACTGGAACGACTGGAACAACGGCTTCATTTACCTCGTAAAGCGTTCGGACCTCTATACGATCCAGAACCTTTTAAACCGTCTGATGCAGAGTATTACGATGCTCCAGCAGAACGCGAACAACCTGTCGAACGTCAACGAAGGTCTCGCGGAGATCCCGTCCGTAACTGTCCGTATGGCCATGGCTACGCTGGGCATCCTGCCTATCGTGATCGTATATCCGTTCATCCAGAACAACTTTGTCAAGGGCATTACCCTTGGCGGCGTGAAGGGATGATCTGCAGGGAAATACAGCGCCGCCCGGGGGCTCTCCGGACGGCGTTTTCCCGCAGAGACACTTGCATTCAGAGTAGGATTTTTATATCATAAGATCAGAAAATAAACAGAAGACCACGGGAGGAAACAGATCATGGCAAGAGCATATATGACGGAGGTCCGCGTGACAGACTTCGGACCCTATACGACAAAGATCATTCTGCCGTTAGACGGCAAGGTGCAGGACGGCGCAGTGGACAAAGACACGTTTTCGGTGTATGTGCGCCGGCTCGACAAGTACGGGAAGCAGCTGATGGTGCAGAAATACCGCTCGTTCGACCCGGACGTGCCCAAGGACATGGTGGAGAGCCGCGGGTTCCTGACGGTGACTGACGCATATCCGTCGGACCTTCAGGGAAGCCGGCTTCCGGAATCGGATATAGTGACGCTTGCGATCAAGCACGGCCCCGGCCAGTGGCTCTCATCCGAGCTTGGGCAGGACGGTCCGTTCAACACGTTTATCCATACGGCGCATACGATCACCCAGGTGAAGCCGTTCCAGGACGAGAAGGACGTTGTGACGGGACTTGTGTTCGACACGAAGGTCAGGTGCGACATGCCGGACCTCTACGGCTGGGTGAACAGTGTATCGTCTTTTGCGGAATGTCCGCTCCGGTATGGGTATTTTGCACCGCAGGGACCGGGGGAGAAGCCCCTGATCATCTGGCTCCACGGTGCGGGAGAGGGCGGCACGGACGTTGTGGCCGCTTACGCAGGCAACAAAGTGACTGCGCTTTCGAGCCATGAAGTCCAGAAATTCTTCAGCCCGGGCGGTGCGTACGTGCTGGCGCCCCAGACGGAGACCTTCTGGCTGGATGCCGGCACCGGAAATATGGAGCTCACCGGAAAGACGAAATACGGTCCGGCGCTCAAGGCCTGCATCGACGAATTCATTTCGAACCATCCGGATATCGATCCGGACCGCGTGTATGTGGGCGGAGACTCAAACGGCGGCTTTATGACTGTTCGCATGATCCTGGACTATCCGGACTTCTTTGCGGCGGCCTTCCCGGTCTGCGAGGCGCTGCCGGACAAATGCATCTCCGACGAGGAGCTTTCCGGAATCAGGAACCTGCCGGTCTGGTTCGTTGCGGCAAAGACCGACACGCTGGTCCCGCCCGCGGAGTTCGCGGAGCCCACATACAAGAGATTGGTTGCACTTGGCAATCCGGACGTCCATTTCAGCTACTGGGACAAGATCGAGGACCTGCACGGCCTGGCGGACCCGGTGGATGGGAAGCCCTTTGAATACTTCGGGCACTTCTCCTGGATCCCGGTGTTCAACAACGACTGCGACTTCGACTATGACGGGTCGAAGGTCATATACGGGGGAAAGGAAGTTTCACTGCTTGAGTGGCTCGCGCTGCACTGAAGGCCAACTGATTCGAAACCGGAGGAATAAAAAATGATCAAAAAACCGCGCACTATCCTGACTACGGACATGGAATGCGACGATATGAATTCGCTGATCCATCTGTTCCTTTACTTAAACGAGCTGGAGCTTGAGGGTATCGTCTATACGTCGTCCCAGTTCCACTGGAACGGGGACGGCATCCACACGCTCAATGAGGTGACTCCGCATTACTGCTGCCTCGGGCGGAAGGAGACGGACGGCCCCATGCCGGACCGCGAGCCGGATCCTTCTGCGAAGGATATGATGCTGTTCCGGCCGTTTGAGACCGGCTGGATCGAGGACACCATCAAAAACGAATACGCTGCGGTCTATCCGAAGCTTTCACAGCATGCGGAAGGCTTCCCCGCGCCGGAGGAGCTTCTCTCGAAGGTTTACTACGGGAACTACTGGTTTGAAGGCGACGTACGCTATGAAACGGAAGGCTCGCGGCTTATTGAGCGGTGCATTATGGACGCCCGGGAGGACACGCTGTACCTCCAGTCCTGGGGCGGCGTGAATACGATCGTCCGGGCACTGCTCTCGATCTGGGAAAAGTATTCGGACAAGCCCGAATGGCCCGCAGTCTGCGGAAAGGTCGTGAAAAAGATTGCGATTCTGGGCGTTTTTGGCGGCCAGGGACAGGACAACAGCTTCCTGGATGCGGATATCCCCGGCAAATTCCCGGGTATCCGCTGCATCCGCGGCGACTACGGCTACGCATCCTTTATGACCGCGAAGACCTGCCAGGAAGATGTTCTGCCAATGATGCAGGCAGGTTATATGTATCCTCACTTCAAGGTAAACCATGGCCCGCTCATGGCAAAATACGCGCTTTACGGGGACGGGACCGTGTTCCGCGGGGAATGCGACCGCTACCAGTACGGGCTCCTGCCGGTGCTGGACTGGTTCCTGGGCCAGGAGCCGCTCCGCTTTGAGAAATACGATATCTTAGGCGAAGGCGATTCCGGTACCTACATCCCGCTGTTCACGAACTTCGGCCTTCGCGGTATGGAGGACTGGCGCTACGGGACGATGCTGGGCGTGCTCCGCGTAGATACGATGCAGCGTGGCGACATGGCCGCGATGATGGCGGAGATGCGGAAGCGCGGACCGAGAAAGAATCCGTTCCTCAAGGCCTATCACGAGGATTTTGCGGCCCGCGCGGACTGGTGCGTCAAGGACTATGCAGAAGCGAACCATAACCCTGTCGTGAAACTTTCCGCATACGACCTCTGCGCAGTGCCCGGAGAAACTGTGACGGTACGGGGATCTGTTGCGGACGTGCGGCCTAATACGGCAAAGTGGTGGCTGTATAAAGAAGGCTCTTCTTATGAAGGCGGAGCTGACGCTGACACAGCACTTTCTGCCGATGACTCCCTCACTCTCACCTTTACCGTCCCCTCGGACGCTCAGTCCGGAGACTATTTCAACCTGATCCTGGAGGCCCGGAACGAGCATGAAAACCCAATGACCGGGTACGGCCAGCTGATCGTCACGGTAAGGTAAAAACGACACGTAAACAACGGGAGGCCCTGCTGCAGGGCCTCCCACTTTTTTGTTTCAATACGTGCTTCCGGGACGGTCACTCCCCGAAGTTATATTTCAGCTTTTCAAACATATCTGTGACAATGAACCGGTTGTCAATATCATCGTATACACGGATCGTACCGGTTTCTGTTCCGTCAAATTCATATCTCCCGTCCGGAAGAACGCGGCTCGGCGCTTTTTCATCATGGAAGCGGCCTACCGTCGGGTTCATCATGATACCGACAGTCGGGGAGTCCCCGAGCGACCAGAGCTCGCCGCCGATCGTAACCTCAGACATATCGGGAGGCGCCGGAAGCAAATCTTTCAGTTCCGCGATCATTTTCTGCATTTTTCCCGCGAATTCCACAGCGTAGGTCACAAGATATTTTCCGATCTCTCCGTAAGGATATACCTTATTCAGCATCTCATAGTAGCTGACCTTCATCGTTGCATAAACCGAACTCGGAACCTGCCAGAGCTTCACTCCGGAAGTCATCAGAATATCGGCGGCAACCGGGTCATTCATCAGATTGAATTCGAACCCGCCAGCAGGGTACGGAGCTCCGAGGATACTGATTACCGTCATACGGTCTTTGATTTCAGGTGCCTTCAAAAGTGCAGCGGCCACATTAGTTACGGCGCCTAAAGTTGCGACAAAAAGAGGCCGCGGATCGTCCGACATCGCTTCATCAATAATACGCTGTGATCCTTTGCAGAACGCAGGGTCATCGCGGCCGGTGAGCGCAGAATCAAGTCCGTGAAGAATATCGACGGTCCCGTCAAGGCCCATGAGATGCACCAGGTTCGCGATTTCGTCATAGCTTTCCTGTTCCGTACCGGAACGACGGTGGACGGTCCCGAACTGTGCTGCGATGATCCCCTTGATATCGAATTTCGGGGTCATCAGTGCGTGTGTGACGCAGAACTGATCGTCACATTCGTTATAGCAGTCAGTATCAATAATAACGCGGATAGATTTATCTGTCGGAAACGGGAAAGGTCTTTCTTTTAACATGGGAAACCTCCTTATAAATTGATATGCTCTTAATTCACTGATCAACGACAGGAGTGTGTTCAGGCAGTCCCATCTTATTAAGGTCATTCGCAGTTTGTCAATAATTTAGTCGAAATTAAGTGACACATTTAGTAAGCTTAACTTAATTTAACGTTGAAATTAAGTTTATGAGGATGCTATCATACACCCACCAAACAGAGAAATGCACAAAAACACTGCTCCTCAAGATCAGGAGTTGTGCAGTTTCTATCAGAACGACAGTGTGAACAGGCAAAAAACCAATTAACCATTTAAGGAGGAAAAAGGAATGAAGAAGCTTTTAGCAATTCTGCTGGCTGCAGTGTTGGTACTGAGCCTTGCAGCATGCTCGGGCAGCGGAGAAAGCACTGCTGACGAAGGAACGAAAGAGGCGGAAGCTCAGGAAGCTGAAGCAGAAGCTGAAGAAGGCGGCGAAACGGAGCCTGCCGGCGGCAATTACCAGACGGCGATCGATCTGTACCAGAACGGCGTGAAAGAGTACAAGTACAAAGCCGGTGAATTCAAGAAGTATGACGAGCCGATCACGTTGACCGTCAACAACACCCACGACCTGGACTCGGATACCTTTGAGGCGATGAGAGCTGCCGGCGAGCCTGTGGAAAACGGCCGCTGGATCCAGTACTTCAGAGACGACATGAACATCGAGTGGGTATTTGGCTGGTGCGAATCAAACTCCGCAGACTACAACCAGAAGTTGACGCTTTCCATGTCTGAGGGCGCTCTCGCCGACGTCTTCTATGTATCGGACCAGAATATGATTCGCCAGCTTGCAGAAGCAGGCGCGATCCTTCCGCTGACCGAGCTTTGGCAGGACAACGTCAATGAGACACTCGGACGCATTATGGAAGAAGAAGGAACTGCGATTTACGGAACCGGCATTGTGGACGGCGAATTCTATGCGCTTCCCGTCAAGATGCCTTCCACCAACACCTACAACCACTGCTGGATTCGCAGAGACTGGCTGGAGAAGGTCGGCATGGACGTTCCGTCCACCATGGACGAGGTCAAGGAAGTCGCTAAGGCTTTCAAGGAGCTGGCTGACGGCAACATCGGACTGTGCTTCAGCAAAGACTTCATGTCTGAAATGGAAGGTGTTTTCTGGGCATTCGGTGGACAGCAGAATTCCAGAAGAAACCAGTGGAACAAGCAGGAAGACGGCACGATCGCTTATGCTGAAATTCAGGATAACATGAAAGGCGGCTTTGAATGGCTCCGCGACATGTACGCGGAAGGCCTGATTCCTCAGGAGTCCATCTCCATGGGCACCTATGACGCACTTGCAAACTATGTTGCAACTGAAAAGTGCGGCCTGTTCTACGGCCCGCACTGGTACGGCTTCCAGCTTCAGAACTTCGGCTTCAAGACCCAGAACTACGGGATGGGCTCTGAAGGAGAAGCCGACTGGATCGAGATCCCGCTGCCGAAGGGAACGGTCGATACCGTGATTATCCCCGGCAACAACACGAACGACGGCTGGTACTGCATCAACGCGAACTGCGAGCATCCGGAAGCGGTTATTCAGACTCTGAACGCTTATGTTGAGAAGCTGTTCGGTGAAAACAATGATTTCGCAAACTTCTTCGCCTGCGATCTGAACTCCGGCGAGTGGAATGCTTCTCCAATCCATGTTCTGTCCGCGACGGTTGACCTTGACCCCTACTGGATCCTTTCCAAGGCGACCAATAAGGAGACCCAGGAAGTTGACGAATCCAAGCTTTATGAGCCCGGTACCTCTTACTGGAACTACATCAAGGCCGGCCTTTCCGCATACCAGTACATGTTTGGACCGATCGACTCCTGCTTCTGCTACGTAGACGAGACCTATCCGCAGAATATCCTTTGGAATGAATACCTTTTCATTCCGACACAGACCTACACCGACCGCTGGGGCTCTCTTGTTGAGATCCTGGACAACTATGAGATCAAGATCGTTACCGGCGAACTCGACCTGGATGAGGGCTTTGCCGAGATGGTCCAAAAGTTCAACGAAGCAGGCGGTGCAGTGATCTCTGAAGAATACAATGAGATCTATGCAGACTTCACGAAATAATCGGCCAGCTTCCTGAACCGATCGATAAAGGGAAAACAGACTTGTCTGCCGCATGCAGCCCGCGTGCTGCATGCGGCAGATTCTTTTCTGAAAGGTGAGATGCTTGAAAATGAAGAACAAATCAAAAAAAAGCGGCTGGAAACAGTTTAAACGCAATATCCCGCTTCATCTGATGCTTTTGCCGGCAGTGATCCTGGTGCTCGTCTTTGCGTATATTCCGATGTACGGCCTTGTCATCGCTTTCCAGAATTTTAACGCCGCGAAAGGTATTTTCGGCGGTCAGAAATGGATCGGATTAGGAAACTTCACCTACATCTTTACACTTCCTTCTATCTGGAGGGTATTCGGAAATACGCTGATCATCGCTGTTCTGAAGATCATCTTCGGGACGTTAGCCGCAATCACAACAGCACTTCTTCTGAATGAGTGTTCCTCCAAGGGAGTGAAAAAGAGCGTCCAGACGATGATCTACTTCCCGCATTTCATCTCCTGGATCATTCTTGCAGGTGTCTTTACCGACATCCTGTCTCCCACGGACGGTGTTGTCAACAGCTTCCTCGGTCTGTTCGGTGTGAAGCCGATCTATTTCCTTGGAGACAACAAATACTTTAGGGGAACGCTTGTTGTGACCGATATCTGGAAATCCTTCGGCTACAACAGCATCGTGTATCTCGCGACCATAACGGGAATCGATCCGTCCCTGTATGAAGCCGCCTCAATCGACGGCGCAGGCAGATGGAAGCAGGTGTGGCACATCACGCTTCCCGGAATGTCTACGATCATCATCCTGCTGACGATCCTCAGCATGGGCAATATCTTAAACGCCGGCTTTGACCAGGTCTTCAACCTGTACTCCGCAGCGGTGTATGACACCGGCGATATTATCGATACGCTCGTATACCGACTGGGTCTCCAAGGCGCCAAATTCGGTCCGTCCACAGCCGTAGGCCTGTTAAAATCCATCATATCGCTGGTACTGATTTCTTCCGCGTACCTGATCGCTTGGAAGAAGTTTGACTATACGGTATTCTGAGAAAGGAGGGTAGTATCATGGCAAGAAAAGTGCGTGACGATGACGGCGTCGGTTCTTCAAGGCAGATCAAATCTCCCGCGGCGAAAACCTTCAATGTATTTAATATTATCTTCCTGACCCTCCTTGGGCTTCTGTGCCTGTACCCGTTCTGGTATGAGATCTGTATTTCTTTCAGTTCCAATGACGCGGTCAATGCCAAGAGCGTGTATTTCCTTCCGGTCGATTTCAGTCTGGAAGCTTTCAAATACGTGCTGGAGCGCGGGCCTTTCTGGAAATCTCTCGGTTACACGGTGCTCCGTGTCTGCCTGACGCTTCCGATCAGCATGGTCGTAATGTGTCTTGCAGCCTACCCGCTCTCCAAGAGCAATCTCGTGTTCCGTGCGAGGACGTTCTACGTCTGGTTCTTCTTCCTCACGATGCTTTTCAACGGCGGTATGATCCCTACATACCTCCTGGTCACAGGCCTCGGACTGAAGAATTCGATCTGGGCGCTGGTTCTTCCGACCTGCGTAAACGTCTTCAACATGCTGCTTCTTCTGAGTTTCTTCCGGAACATTCCGGACGGCCTTGAGGATGCGGCCAGAATCGACGGCGCAGGCCATCTCAGGACGCTGTTCCAGATTTTCGTGCCGATTTCCAAACCGGTACTTGCAACTGTCGCGTTGTTCACTCGTGTCAACAACTGGAACGCCTGGTTCGACGGAATGATCTATATGCAGTCGGAAAAATATCCGCTGCAGACTTACCTTCGGACGATCATCTTCAACTTTGATTTCCAGTCCCTGACGATGGAAGAGCGTATTCGTCTGGCTCAGATGAACCAGAAATCTCTTAAAGCGGCCCAGATGGTCATCGGCGCGATCCCGATCCTGATGGTTTATCCGTTCCTGCAGAAATACTTCGTAAGCGGCATCACTTTAGGAAGCGTTAAAGGCTGAGGAAAAGAAAAACTGACCCCGAAGCCTTTGACAGGTTTTGGGGTCATTTAGAAAAAAGACTTTTTGGGAGACTCACATGAACATTACGAAAAAATATGATATAATAGAAATAATGATTCAGGGACCTTCTGAAGGAAATCCGTTCCGTGAGCAGTGGATCCGCGGAACGTTTACTGGAGCGCAGGAAAAAATCACTGTCAATGGTTTTTACGATGGCGGCGGAGTCTATATAGTGCGTTTTATGCCTTCATTTGAGGGGGAATACAGCTGTACGATAGAGACGAGCTTTGGCGAAACGGCTGAATATACGTATGAAGTCGGCCCGGCTGACCCTGATAATCATGGCCCGGTCCGCGTCGCGAATAATTTCCATTTTGCGTATGATGACGGAACGCCGCATTATTCGGTCGGCACCACCTGCTACGTCTGGAACCTGATGAGCGACGATATTATCGCAAAAACCTTTGCTGAGCTTGAAAAAGGCTATTTCAACAAGATCCGCTTCTGCATCTTCCCGAAGCACTACTGCCACAATTTCAGGGAGCCCAGGTCCTATCCCTATGTCGGAACGCCCTGTGACGCTTCTTACGTGAATGTGGACAACTATTTCCAGTACCGCGGTGTACTTCCCGGAAACGAGTGGGATTTTGACACCTTCAATCCGGAGCATTTCCGCCATATCGAAGGGTGCATTGAAAAGCTCGGAAAACTCGGGATCGAAGCGGACATCATCCTGTTCCATCCCTATGACCGGTGGGGCTTCTCGTGCATGAGCCATGAACAGGACCTCTATTACCTGAACTATGTGCTGGCGCGCTATTCGGCTTATCACAACGTCTGGTGGTCTCTCGCGAATGAATTCGACCTCCTTCCGACCAAAACGATCCGTGACTGGGAAGGAATTGCCGATTTTATCGTGAAAAACGATCCCTATAAGCATCTGCGTTCCATCCACAACTGCCGCTACGTCTATGACCACAGCCGTCCCTGGGTCACCCATGTGTCCTTCCAGCAGATGGGCCCCGGGAGGTCGGTCGAATCTGGCGCGGAGCTCAGGACCCGCTACGGCAAGCCGGTGGTATTCGACGAGATCCAGTATGAGGGCGACGTGACAGAAAACTTCGGCAATATTTCCGGCGAAGAGCTGACCCGCCGCTTCTGGGAAGCCATGATTCACGGCTGCTACCCAGGCCACGGCGAATGCTACGAGGACCCGGACGATATTATCTGGTGGTCCCACGGCGGAGAACTGAAGGGTACAAGCCCTGAGAGGATTCGCTTCATGAAAAAGATCCTGGAAGAAACTCCCGGAAACGGCCTGATGCCGCTTACCGGTCCCTTCCCGAGAGGCGTGGTCGTTCCTGAGCGGCTGATCGATGAAGAAGAGGATTATTTCCTTTATTACTACGGGCTAAACCGCCCGAAGTATGTGGTCTACCGCACGAATCCGAATAAGACCTACGAAGCGGAAGTGATCGATACCTGGGAAATGACGGTGACAAAGGTCGGCGAATTCAGCGGAAACTTCCGGATCGACCTGCCCGGTAAGGAGTACATGGCTGTGCGACTCCGGAGAGTGTCATAATAAAGGCAGCAGTCTGATTATCTGGACTCCATTGTCAGGAAAGGAAAAAGCAAATGAACGAACTGAAATTGCGTACTATCATCACCCAGGACGCTGAGGTGGACGACCAGAACTCTCTCCGGCACTTTCTGCTGTACGCGAACGAGGTCGAGCTTCAGGGCATTGTGCAGAGCTCCAGCAAATTCCACTGGATCGGCGTGCCCGGCGCGACTAAGGATAACGTGATCCGCAGTGAATTTGAGTTCGAAGGAGAGGTCTCAGGCCCTTACGACCAGTCTTACCGTTGGACCGGAACACAGTGGATGTGGGATGAGATCGATGACTATGAGAAAGACTATCCGGATCTTGTGAAGCATGCGGAAGGGTATCCCACGCCGGATTACCTTCGGTCTATTACAAAGATCGGCAATATTGGCTATGAAGGTGAGATGGAAGAGCCTACAGAAGGCTCGGAGCTCATCCGGGAGAAAATCCTGGACGATGACCCCAGGACCCTGTACGTCCAGGTCTGGGGCGGCACGAACACGCTGGCGAGAGCGCTTCTTGATATCCAGAATGAGTATGAAGGAACAGAAGGATGGGATGCGCTTCGTGAGAAGATCATGAAGAAAGTTGTGGTCACGGCCTGCGGAGAGCAGGATCCAACCTACCGCAGCTATATTGCCGAAAACTGGCCCGACATGCAGTTCGTGAAGACGCTCCAGATGCGGAGCTATGCCTATCCCTGGTTTGTCATGCCGGAAGGCGAGTCGAAGGACACGCTCCGGGCGGACTTCATGAAGCGTGAGATCCTGAACGGGAAGAGCGCGCTGGCTTTGGGCTACTGCACCTGGCTCGACGGAAAAGTCTATGAAGGCGAGGGCCCGAGAGGCCAGTTCGGATCGAATCCCCAGATCGCCGATGAATGGTTCGGCGCGAAGATGGGCCTTCCGAAACCGGTGCCCTATGACTTCCTCTCTGAGGGCGACTCCCCGACCTTCTTCCTGCTGTTCCCCTGCTGGGGCTTCCGTACGCTCGAGAACTTCGCCTGGGGCGGGATCGCGGGACGCTATCACCGCGTAGAGAACCAGTTCAACAGTAAAGGCGAGCCGCTGAACGTCTGGGACGTTTCGATGGACGCTTATACCGACCGGGACGGAAACACGACGGAGCTTGAATCCATGTGGCCCTACGTCTGCGATATCCAGCGGGATTTCGCGGCAAGAGTCAGCTGGTGTGCGGCAAAGAAATATGAGGACGCGGAGCACGCGCCGAAGCTTTCTATCGAGGAGGGCGTGAACCTTTCGGCTGCACCCGGGGAAAGAGTAGTCATTCACCCGTTGGCGGAAGCCGCGGACCAGGACGCGAAGGTGATGGTGATCTGTCGGATCTATCCGGAAGTCAGCGCGCCGGGCAGTGTCTTCGTCAGCGTTTCTTCCTGCGGCGACTGCGCGGAATTTACAGTTCCGAAGAACGCGGAGCCGGGGGACGAGTTCCATCTGATCGTCAAGGCGCAGGCAGACGGACACTTCAGGCTGGTACGGTACCAACATGTTATTGTGAAAGTGCAGTAAAAAAGCCATAAGAAGAGACGGGGACAGTTCTTCATGAACCTGTCCCCGTCTGACACAGAGAGTAAGGACTTTCTTATTGCCGGATATGGACGGAATTCCGCTTCACGAGCGCCACGCTGACCTGGATGCGCACCGGGACAAAGTTTTTGGCGGTAAAGAGGGACTCAAGGCGTTTTACGGCGGTTGCGCCCATATAAGCCTTCGGGACGTTGACGGTCGTAAGTGTCGGAGAAGTATAGTTCCCGATGGGCATGTTGTCAAAGCCAATAACTGCGACGTCCTGCGGGATACGGTATCCCGCGGCAAGGATCGCGCGCATCGCGCCTACCGCGATCAGGTCATTGTCGGCAAAATATCCGCGGGCGGGTACCTGACCCTCCTGCAGGATAGCCCTCATGTCTTCATAAGCGCCTTCGATGGAAGGCGTAAGGCGGTGCACAAGCGATTTTCCGCTGGACATGCCCGATTCCCGGATGGCTTTATAAAATCCGTCCGCGCGCTCTTCGAAATTGGCAATGCTGTAGGAAGAACGCAGATATCCGGGCTGGGTCCGGATATGAGAGATCAGGTAGCTGGTCGCGAGATATGCCGCTTGTATATTGTCGATCATGACCGTATCACGGTTGATGTTCTGGAAGGAGGCGTCCAAGAGAATCAGCGGGAAGGGCAGATCCGCGAAGGCGTTGAAATCTTCCCGGGTCATTTCCGTTCCGAGTAGGATCATCCCGATGCAGTCCGAATACCGCAGGGCATCGATTTCTTTCGGAGTGTCTTCGTCCTCGTATATGTAGCGGGTACGAAGCTTCAGATTACGTTCGCGGCAGGCGTTTTCCACGCCGCCCGAAAGCTCCGAGAAGAACGGGGTGTCCGTGACGACGGTCCCGTGCTTTTTGTATATAACGAAGTAGACCGACCCTGCAAGGTTGTGCTTCTGGTTTACGCGGGTAAAATCATAGCCGTATTTTTCGGCAGCGGCAAGGATCTCTTTCTTTCTGGCCGTACTGACTCCGGGCTTGTTATTGAGCGCCATAGAAACGGCGGCCTCTGAGATGTTCAGGATCTTAGCCAGTTCTTTAGCGGTTATTGACATAAATGACCTCCGGAAAGACAGGCTGCAGTTATTTAACACTGACAGGTACTCACTACTTTCCTTATACCAAAGCCGGAGCGGAAAAGCAAGCGATTTACGCAAAATTAAGTTAAAAATTAAGTGAAATTAACTGAATTAATCAATGCTATTTTTGACAGAATTACCTATAATAAATCATAGATACGAACAGGCGTAATGCCTGAAGATAGACTTATGTAAAGAGAACGGAGGAAACCACATGGCAACAGTTAAACTCGGCTTCGCGCCTACCCGGCGCGCTATCTTCTCCGCCCCGGAGACTATTTCAACCTGATCCTGGAGGCCCGGAACGAGCACGAAAACCCGATGACGGGCTACGGCCAGCTGATCGTCACCGTGAAATAAAGGAGAACACGCATGAACTGGCGTAAAAACATGGGTCCTTTGGACTTCAGTAAATTTTCGGATATTCTTTTAGAGGCTCCGGACGGCGATATCCGCCCGCAGAGCGAGCCCTATTTCAAGGCGACACAGCTTGCAGACGGCGTCTGGCAGGTCCTGTCCGACGGCGATCACATCTATGTGCTCGAGGGCGACGATGAACTTATCTGTATCGATTCCGGCATCGGCGCGGGCAGTATCCGCGACTTTTGCCAGTCCCTCTGCCCGGAAAAGCCGCTGTACCGGATGCTCCTCACGCATTTTCACGGCGACCACACGCTGAACGCGTACCAGTTTGACTGTGTGTACATGTCCGAGGATACCTACAGGCTTCGCTCCGAATTCAAGGAGTTCGAGGACCTCAATGTTCCCGAGGATTACCCGGTCGTGTTTCTCCATGACGGCGATATCATTAATTTAAAGGGCAGGCCGCTCGAAGTCATCGCGCTCGACGAGCACGCGAAGGGGTCCCTTCAGTTCCTGGACCGGAAGTCCAGGATCCTCTTCTGCGGCGATGAACTGAACGGCAACTACTTCGACAGCCAGATCTCCGTGGAGCATTCGTACCGGAACCTGGTGCGCTGGAACGCGCTTCGGCCGTATTACGACCGGCTGGCCGCCGGGAACGACATGCATGACGCGTCCTACATCGAGCGGTATCTCGAGATCGCGGAGTACATCCTGAACGGTCATGAGAACGAAGGCGTTGCATTATATAAGCCGCACACCACGGACCGGATCTCGAGCATTTCGGAGCTTGAAGGAAAGCGCGTGTTCGCCCGCCGGGCGCCCAAGTTTGTGGGTGTGGGCTTCGAGGAGAAGATGATCGAGGCCGGGTACGGCGAACAGCTCGCGTTAAACGACGGACATTTCGCCTTCGCCCATATGCGGAAGCTCGGCCCGAACGGCCCGTTTGACCGGGAGCTTGTGAGAAACGGCGCGCATTTCTGCTACTTTCTGAATAAGATATGGGATAAGTAAATTCCGGAAAAAAAGAAATGTTCAAACATGCAGGTTTAGAGTAAAATGAAACCAGACCATCAAACAGAGATTCGCCTTTACAGGCATATATCATTACGGAGGAAACCACATGGCAACAGTTAAACTCGGCTTCGCGCCTACCCGGCGCGCTATCTTCTCCGCCCCGGCGGCGGTCGAATACGCGGGCTACACGAGAAATAAGCTTCGTGAGCTCGGCATTGAATTTGAGGATATCGACGATATCAACGAGGAAGGTCTCCTCTTTGACGACAACGACGTTGAAACGATCGCGAAGAAGTTTGAAGCGGCGGGCGTAAAGGGCCTGTTCCTGCCCCACTGCAACTTCGGTACAGAGTACGTCTGCGCGCGGCTTGCAAAGCGGCTCGGCCTTCCGGTGCTCCTCTGGGGTCCCCGCGACGAACGCCCCGATGAAAACGGCATGCGTCTCCGCGACTCCCAGTGCGGCCTGTTCGCGACCGGCAAGGTCCTCAGGCGTTTCCGCATTCCCTTTACCTATCTCACAAACTGCAATCTGGACGACCCCGAATTCGAGAAGGGCGTAAAGCAGTTCCTTGCGGTCTGCAATGTGGTCGACGTGATGCGGCACACCAGGATCCTCCAGATCGGTCCGAGGCCGTTCGACTTCTGGTCCACCATGTGTAACGAAGGCGAGCTCCTCGAAAAATTCAACGTCCAGCTTTCCCCGATCCCGCTTCCCGAGCTCTACGCCGAAATGGACAAGGCGAAGAAGGAAGGCGCGGAGGTCTCCGAGGTCGTCACTTACTGCAACGACAACATGTGCGTGAACTGCAGCCCCATGGCGCTCGAGAACATCGCCGCCCTGAAGGTCGCGATGGCGCACCTCGTGAAGAAGTACGGCTGCAACGCGGTTGCGATCCAGTGCTGGAACGCGCTGCAGGACGGTATTGGCATCATGCCCTGCGCCGCCAACTCGCTCCTCAATGAAGAGGGCATCCCGGTGGTCTGCGAGACCGACATCCACGGCGCGATCTCCGCGGTCATGATGGAAGCGGCCGGAATGGACAGGAACCGCACGTTCTTCGCGGACTGGACCGTCCGCCATCCCGACAATGACAACGGCGAGCTCCTGCAGCACTGCGGCCCGTGGCCGATCAGTGTCGCGAAGGAGAAGCCGACCATCGATATCCCGGTTGCCTTTGACTACACCGGCTCCGTCATGGCGGAGGCGAAGCACGGCCCTATGACTCTGTGCCGCTTTGACGGCGATGAAGGCGAATATTCGCTCCTTCTTGGGCATGCGAAGGGCATCGACGGCCCCTACACCCGCGGCACCTACGTCTGGGTCGAGGTCGAGGATCTCGCGAAGCTCGAGTACAAGGTAGTGACCG
Source organism: Lachnospiraceae bacterium (assembly GCA_017441825.1). Taxonomy (GTDB): domain Bacteria; phylum Bacillota; class Clostridia; order Lachnospirales; family Lachnospiraceae; genus UBA1267. Next base: position 5,759 of record JAFRVD010000037.1, on the reverse strand, counting down.
GTCCCTACATCCACCACTGCGTAGGCATTCACGACGACGTCGTGCCGGTGCTCTACGAAGCCTGCAAGTACCTTGGCATCAAACCGGACCTTTACGACAGCTCGGAAGAGGAAGTTGAACGGCAGATCTACGCGCCGGGTAAGTAACTCAAGTGACAGGGAGTAGAAAAATGAGTGAGAATCTGAAGAAAACAGCCTACGAGCTCCGTGACTATACGCTGGACCTGATCTACGGCGCGAAGACCGGCCACATGGGCGGGGACTTTTCCGAAGCCGAGATCATGACCGCTTTATATTTCGGCGTGCTGAACGTGGATCCGAAGAACCCCGAAGACCCCGGCCGCGACTACTTTATCTTAAGCAAGGGCCACTCTGTAGAGATGTACTACGCGGCGCTTACCAAGCGCGGGTTTTTAGACGCCGATGACGTCATGAACCGCTACTCGAGATTCGGGTCGCCGTACATCGGTCACCCGAACAATAAGCTCCCGGGCATCGAGATGAACTCCGGCTCGCTGGGGCACGGCCTTCCGGTCAGCGTTGGCATCGCGAAGGGCCTCCAGATGGATGGAAAGCCGAACCGTGTGTACGTCCTCATGGGTGACGGCGAGCTGGCTGAAGGCTCCGTCTGGGAAGGCGCGATGGCGGCGGCGCACTATAAGCTCGACAACCTGACTGCTATTGTGGACAGGAACCGCCTGCAGATCTCCGGCCCGACGGAGACCGTCATGCACCACGATGACCTCGCGGCGCGCTTTACGGCTTTCGGCTGGCGCGTGATCGTGACGGAGGGGAACGATATCGACGCGCTGCTCAAGGCCTTCGCGGAAGCGAAAACGGAGAGCAACGGCGTGCCCACCGTGATCATTGCGGAGACCACCAAGGGCAAGGGCGTGTCCTTCATGGAAAACAAAGCCGGCTGGCACCACAAGGTCCCGACGGCGGAGGAATACGCAATGGCGAAGAAAGAGCTTGCGGCTAAAATCGCGGAGCTTTCAGAGGAGGTGACGGCATGAACAAGATCCATAACAGGCAGGTGATCTGCGAAGTACTGATGGAGCATGCGAAGGACGACAAGGACATCGTGGTCCTTTGCAGCGATTCCCGCGGCTCCGCGTCCATGACGCCCTTCTTTGACAATTTCCCGGAGCAGTCCGTTGAGACCGGCATTGCCGAGCAGGACCTCGTAAGCATTTCCGCAGGCCTTGCGAAGGTCGGCAAGAAGCCGTGGGCGGCGTCCCCCGCCTGCTTCCTTTCGACCCGCTCCTATGAGCAGGCCAAGGTTGACGTGGCGTATTCGAACACGAATGTGAAGCTCATTGGCATCTCGGGCGGCGTCTCCTACGGCGCGCTCGGCATGAGCCATCACAGCGCGCAGGACTTCGCGGCGATGGCCGCCATCCCCAACATGCGCGTCTATTGTCCCTCAGATCGCCACCAGACGGGCAAGCTCGTGGAGGCGCTCCTCAAGGATACGAAGCCCGCATACCTCCGCGTCGGCCGGAACCCGGTCGAGGACGTGTATACGGAAGGAAACGTGCCCTTTGAGATGGACAAGGCGACAGTGATCTCCGAGGGGACGGACGTTTTGATCGTGGCATGCGGCGAGATGGTGCTCCCGGCAAAGGAAGCCGGCGAAGCGCTTGCGAGAGAGGGCATCAGCGCGTGCGTGCTCGACATGTACTGCCTGAAGCCGCTCGACACGAAGACGCTTCTTGAAAAGGCGAAGAACGTAAAGGCGGTCATTACGATCGAGGAGCACGCGCCGTTCGGCGGGCTGGGCGCTTCGGTCGCGCAGTGCCTTGTGGAAAACGACCCAAAGAAGGCGAAGCTTCTGGCGCTCCCGGATTCCCCGGTCATTACGGGCGTTTCAAAGGAAGTGTTTGATTACTACGGATTGAACTGCGAAGGGATCGTGAAGGCGGCGAAGGAGCTGTTGGCATGAATTATATAATCGGAATCGACCAGAGTACACAGGGGACAAAGGCCTGCCTCGTGGATGAGGGCGGAAGGATCGTGAAGCGGTGCGACCGCGCGCACCGGCAGATCATAAACGACCTCGGCTGGGTCTCGCACGACCCGGAGGAGATCTATCAGAATACGCTTGCGATCGTGCGGGAGCTTATGGAAACGGCCGGTGTCTCCGAAGAGGAGATCAAAGGCGTGGGGATCAGCAACCAGCGGGAGACTACGGTAGCCTTTAGGAAAGACGGAACGCCCGCGGCGGACGCGATCGTGTGGCAGTGCTCTCGCGCGAAGGACATCGTCGCGAGAATGTCCGAAGAGATCCCCGGCTTCGCGGAGACTGTGGAAGAGAAGACGGGCATACCGTTTTCGCCGTTCTTCCCCGCAGCGAAGATCCGCTGGCTTTTGGAAAACTGCGGCGAGGAGCCGAATAAGCTCCTTTTCGGCACTATCGACACCTATCTTTTATACAGGCTGACTGAGGGCAGGTCCTTTAAGACGGACTATTCCAACGCTTCCCGGACGGAGCTCATGAACATTCACACCTGTACGTGGGATCCGGAGCTTTTGCAGGCGTTCGGAGTCACGGAAGCGGCACTCCCTGAAATCTGTCAGAGCGACGCCTGCTTTGGCGGGACGACATTCGGCGGGCTCTTCACTAAGCCCGTGCCGGTCCTTTCGATGATGGGCGACTCACACGCTGCTCTGTACGCACAGGGCTGCCATAAGCGGGGCATGGTCAAGACGACCTACGGCACCGGTTCGTCCATCATGATGAACATCGGCCCCGAATTTCAGCGAAGCAGCTGCGGCCTCGCGACCTCCGTCGCGTACGCCGCCGATGGGCAGATCAACTATGGCCTGGAAGGCAACATTAACTACACCGGCGCAGTGATCACCTGGCTCAAAGACCAGCTCATGCTCATCAGCTCGCCCGCCGAAGTGGAGCCCGCAGCGCGCGCCGCGAACCCGGAAGACACCACCGTCCTGGTGCCGGCCTTTACCGGTCTCTCCGCGCCGCACTGGTCGAATGACGCGAAGGCGACCATCACCGGCATGACCCGGACGACCGGAAAGAACGAACTATGTAAAGCGGCGCTTGAGAGCATCGCGTACCAGATCACGGACGTCCTTAATGCCATGGAAAAGGACAGCGGAATTCCCATCACGGAGCTTCGCGTGGACGGCGGCCCGACCCGGAACGCGTATCTCATGCAGTTCCAGGCGGACCTCGCGGACGCAGCCGTTTCCGTCCCGGATATGGAGGAATTTTCCGCGCTGGGCGTGGCCTTCATGGCAGGGAAGAACGCGGGGATCATGGACGCGTCCGTCTTTACGAACTGTGAACGGAAGCAGTACGTGCCGGCGATGACGCCCGAAAAACGCGTGGAGAAGCAGGCATTGTGGAAGGACGCCATCCGGAGAACGTTGTCAGTTCATACTGAAATATGATATAATAGAATGCCGGGGGACGGAAGATGGTTCGAACCCCGGCATTTTTGTTTTTATGAGGCGGTTCAATGCTGGAACAGAAGATCCGGGAGATCTTCTCACGATACCCGGAAGTGATCTATGGATTTGCGGATATCTCCTACAGCCCGCACGCGGAGTCGTATCGCTCTGCGCTGGTGTTTGCTGTCCCTTACGGGGAGCAGCTCGCGCCGGAGGACTACACGGAGGAGCGGTTCGACCGGGGGATCATAAGCGCGAGAGACGTGCTCGAGGTGATCGTTTCCGAGATCGAAGGGGTCCTTCAGGAGTCCGGGACAGCATACTGGGTGCCGCCCGTGGCACAGAAAAACGAGACGGAGCTTCTTGCGCCGTTCTCCTTTAAATCGGCGGCGGCGCACGCGGGCCTCGGCTGGTACGGGAAAAACGACGTGATCATTACGGAAAGATACGGCCCGCGCGTCCGGCTTTCCGCGATCCTGATCGACGAAGTCTTCACCTACGGAGAGACCATCACGGAGAGCAGGTGCCCCGAAGACTGCCGGAAATGCGTCGATATCTGCCCCGTCAAGGCGATCAAAAACTGCCTGTGGACGCTCACGACAGACAGGTCCGAGATGATCGATTATCAAAAATGCAACAAAATGAGAAGCGCGTTTATCAAAAAGCTGGGCCGTAAAAACGCCTGCGGACTTTGCCTTGCCGTGTGCCCCATCGGACGGCTCGAGGAAGGAGCGGCGCGGGAGTCCGGCACGGAAGCCGGAGATACGGAATATTGATGAAAAAGAATCAGGGTTTAAAAGATTTCTATATCCTCTGGAGCACCCAGAGCCTTTCACAGCTCGGGAGCGCGATGACCAGCTTCGCCCTGACGCTGTGGCTCTATGAAAAGACAGGCTCGGCCCTCAGCACGGCGGCGCTCACCATCTGCACCTACGCCCCGTACGTACTCATGAGCATCTTTGCGGGGGCGATCTCCGACAAATACGACAAGAAGAAGACCATGCTGGTGTGCGATGCCCTGGCGGCCGCGACCACCGTCCTGGTCTTTATCCTTTATAAAACGGACAGTCTGGCAGTGTGGCATCTTTACGCCGTCAATGCATTCTCCGGGCTGATGAATACGGTTCAGCAGCCCGCTTCCGAGGTCGCGAACACGCTGGTGGTGCCCAGGGAGCACTATCAGAAGATCAGTGCCTACCAGTCGCTTTCGAGGTCTGTGATCGCCATCGGCAACCCACTTCTTGCGGCGGCCCTCTACGGACTGGCCGGGCTTCCCGTGGTCATCGGCGTGGACATGGCGACGTTTGCCGTAGCCTTCCTTGCGCTGCTTCTCTTTATCCGGCTTCCTGAAGTGAAGAACGCTTCCGGAAAGGAAGAAAAGGTGCTGAAGCTCGCGAAGGAAGGGCTGCAGTTTCTGAAGGAGCACCGGCTGGTGCTGGACGTGATCCTGTTCATGTCCGGCGTCAATCTGATCGCGTCTGCCTTCGACGCAGTACTTCCTGCGCTCGTGATCCCGCGACGCGGCAGCGCCGTGCTCGGGGTCGTTACCTCATGCTCCGGCATTGCCATGGTGCTTGGGAGCCTCTTCGCGACGGTCATGCGGAAGCCCAGGGACCGTGTGCGGGTGATCTACCTGACCATGCTGTTTTCGCTTGGGACGGAAAATTTCCTGCTGGCGTTTTCGCGGAGCCCGGTCCTTTGGTGCATTGGCCAGGTGATCGGGTGGGTCCTGGTCCCCGTGATGGGCGCGAACCAGAACGTGATCATGCGGAACAGTATCCCCGTCGAGCTGCAAGGACGGGTCTACGCATGCAGGAATACGCTGCAGTTCTTTACGATCCCCATCGGCCTTGCGCTGGGCGGGTTCATGGTGGACCAGATCTGCGAACCGTTCATGAGCGCTTACGGCTCGGGCGGCTTCCTCGCGGTGCTTTTCGGGAGCGGAAAAGGCGCCGGTGCAGCGCTTATGATGTTTATTCTGGGCGTGGCGGGGATCGTCTGGTGCCTTGCGGCCGGGCGGAGGCTCCGGAAATACCATTATTCGGACGAAGGCGGCACTGCGCTTTGATCAATAAATAAGAGAGATCCACTTACGGATGTAGTCTGATGACGAAGGAAGATTGGATGGCGGAACGCAAAATCGGGATTTATCTTTCCGATTCTCTGAAAACCATTGATTTTCCTGCATTTCCCGCAGGTCTGCTGCCATAAAAAGCTACGTTTTCCCTTGTTTTTGCCCTTGTGGGGCAAAACAAGGGAAACTTTTTATCAGTCGCCGCCTACTACCTTATCCAGCAGGCGGGCTGAGGAGCGTTTCGCTTTCCTTGTCGAGTGAGCGTAGAT
>JAFRVD010000036.1 GCA_017441825.1 Lachnospiraceae bacterium | reverse complement strand
GGACCGCAGGGCAAGATCCGCCAGAGCGAGTTCTTCCTGTACAGCAAGAAGGACCGTGACGCCGTGGTCAAATGCATGGAGCGGGGATATCAGTTCCCCGAGGTGACCAGCTGGATCCGAGCGAACAAGAAGGATTTCCAGCTTGTCAAAGAGCTCGGCATGCCCGAGACCGGCATCCTTGTGAGCTGCTCGGACTACCACATCTTCTATAAGCTTCATATGAGAAGAAGCGAAGCGATGATGCATTATCTCTACATCGTACGCGACTGCCTGGAGACGGGCATCGGCGTCCGCTGCCATCTGGAGGACATTACGCGCGCGGATATCTACGGCTTTGTCATCCCGTTCTGCTTAGAGCTCATGAAGCTTTCCCAGCAGTATAACCTGCCGGTCAAGATCCGTGTCTGCGACACGATGGGGTATGGAGTGAACTACCCCGGCGCTGTGATCCCGCGGTCCATCCCGGGCATCATCTACGGACTCCGGGTCCACGCCGGCGTACCCAGCGAATACCTCGAGTTCCACGGCCACAATGACTTCTACAAGGCCGTTTCGAACGCGACCACTGCGTGGCTCTACGGCGCAAGCGCGGTCAACTGCTCGCTGTTCGGGATCGGCGAACGGACCGGCAACACGCCTCTCGAAGCCATGGTCTTCGAATACGCGCAGCTCCGCGGTACACTGGACGGCATGGATACCCGCGTCATTACGGAGCTTGCGGAGTACTATGAGAAGGAGATCGGCTACCAGATCCCGCCCAGGACTCCGTTTGTCGGGAAGAATTTCAACGTGACGCGCGCGGGCGTGCACGCGGACGGCCTTCTTAAGAATGAGGAAATTTACAATGTGTTTGATACGGGCAAGTTCCTGAACCGCCCGCCCATTGTGGCCGTGAGCAATACGTCCGGCGCTGCGGGCATCGCGCACTGGATCAACACATATTACCACCTTCCCGAAGAGAAGCGTGTGGATAAAAACAGCGAGCTTGTGAAGCGGGTCCACGTCTGGGTCGACAATGAATACGACAACGGCCGTGTGACGGTCCTCACGGACGAAGAGCTTGTCAAGGTCATCGGGGAGACCACGAAGGACCTCGGGATCGAGCTTGTCTGACGTGACTTTCACGATAGTTCGGCATTAACGCGGTAACGGCGGGAAACGGCGCATGGAAACGGAGGGATCATGAAGGGAAAGCTCACGAAACAGTTCTGGGCAGTCATGGTGGTCTTCAGTCTCACGGGACAGATCGCGTGGGTAGTGGAGAACATGTACTTCAACGTGTTCATCTATAAGATGTTCCGCGCCGATGCAGACGCGATCTCTCTAATGGTCGCGCTGTCCGCCGTGACCGCGGCGCTTACTACCATCTTCATCGGCGCCTACTCGGACAAAGTCGGTAAGCGGAAGATATTCATCTGTCTCGGCTATATCCTGTGGGGCGTGTCCATCATATGCTTTTCCCTGATCCGTGCGGACGTCCTTTCAGGGATCTTTCCGCATGCGGTGTCCGTCGCTTCCGCAGGCGTTTCCGCGGTCATTGTGATGGACTGTGTGATGACCTTCTTCGGATCATCCGCGAACGACGCCTGCTTCAACGCCTGGCTCACGGATTCCGCGGACGCCGGCACCCGCGGCAAGGTGGAGGGCGTAAACTCCATGATGCCGCTTATGGCGATCCTGGTCGTTTTCGGCGGCTTTATGGGCTTTGACCTCGACAAGCCCGGCAGCTGGACGGCCATTTTCTTAATTATCGGCATCCTGGTCATCGCGATCGGTATCCTCGGCTTCTTCTTCATGGAGGACAGCCATGTGGATACCGGCGAAAACAAAAATTTCCTGGCAAACATGACCTACGGCTTCCGGCCCGATACCGTAAAAGCTCATCCGGACCTCTACAAAACGCTTCTTGCCTTTATCATCTTCGGGATCTCCATCCAGATCTTCATGCCGTACCTGATCCTCTATTACACGGTGACGCTCGGCCTTTCAAATTACGTGCTTATTATGGCGCCGGCCATTCTGCTGGCTGCAGCCGCCACGGTCTTCTACGGAAGGCTTTATGACGCTGCGGGATTTTTCCGGAGTGTGGTCCCGACCATCCTCATGCTGATCTTAGGGTATCTCATGCTCGCGTTCTTTACGAATACCGTGCTCGTTTTCATGGGATCGCTCTTCATGATGACCGGATACCTGACCGGCATGGCCTGCTTTGGCGCGGCCATCCGCGACAGGACGCCGGAGAACCGGACCGGCATGATACAGGGCGTCCGGATCGTGTCGCAGGTGCTGGTTCCCGGGATCATCGGGCCGGCAATAGGCGCCTTTGTTCTCCGGAATGCGGATCAGATCATAAACGACGACGGTACGAAGTCCTTCGTACCGAATGCAAACATATATTATGCGGCGCTGATTGCGGCGGCAGTGCTTCTCGGCCTGCTGGTCCTGTTCGCGTACTTAAAAAAGAAGGAGGTATCCAATGCTTCAGGAAGTCATGATGAATCCGGGACAGATCGTATTCAATGAAGTGGAAAGACCGGTCCCGAAGGACAACGAGGTCCTTGTAAAGATGATGCGGATCGGCATCTGCGGCTCAGACATCCATGTGTACCACGGTACGCACCCCTATACGGGATATCCCGTGACCCAGGGGCACGAGGTCTCCGGTATCATAGAAGAGGTCGGAAAGGGAGTGAACGGACACCGGGTCTATCCGGACGGGACGCCTGCGCCCGATCTTTTCCCGGGACAGCTTGTTACTATAGAGCCGCAGGACTTCTGCGGCGAATGCTACCCGTGCAGGCACGGAAAATACAACCTCTGCGAGCGCCTTAAGGTCATGGGCTTCCAGACCACCGGTGCGGGCTCGGAGTACTTTGCGGTGGACGCGTCCAAGATCGACGTGCTGCCGGAAGGGATGACCCTCGATGAAGGCGCGATGATCGAGCCGCTCGCGGTCACTGTGCACGCGGCAAAGCGGTTCCCGGAGCTTCCCGGCTCAAAGGTGCTCATTTTAGGCGCGGGGCCCATCGGGATCCTTCTGCTCCAGTCCGTGAAGGCCTTAGGCGCGTCCTTCGTCATGATGACTGACGTCTCCGACTACCGCCTTTCGCTCGCGAGATCCCTTGGCGCCGACGTCACCGTGAATACCCGTGACAATGACTTTACGGCAGCGTTCCTTTCGGCGTTCGGTCCGGACAAGGCCGACGTCATCTACGACTGCGCGGGGAGCAACATTACCATGGAGCAGGCCATCCAGAACGCGCGGAAGGGCAGCACGATCATCCTGGTTGCCGTGTTCGGGAGCCGTGCAGACGTGGATCTCGCGAAGCTCAATGATTCCGAGCTCGACCTGAACACCTCCATGATGTACCGGCACGAGGATTATCAGGACGCGATCCGTCTGGTTTCCGAAGGAAAGATCCGGCTTAAGCCGCTCATGAGCAGACACTTTGCGTTCAGGGATTTCCCTGAAGCGTATAAATATATCGACGCGAACCGCGAAAAGACCATGAAGGTCATCGTGGACGTACAGGACTGACGGAGAGGGACAAAATGAGTGTTTTTACGGACTATGAAGCAATATGCATGGATCTTTCCGCAATGACGGAAGACGTGCCCTATAAAGGCGCAAATCTCGCGAATACGGCGGCTTATCTCTACCAGTCCATGGAGGACCTGAACTGGGCGGGCTTTTACGTGCGGGAAGGCGACGATCTTGTTTTAAGCTATTTCCAGGGGAAGCCGGCCTGCGTGCACATTCCCTGCGGCGCCGGTGTCTGCGGCACGTGTTTAAAGGAGGACCGGACGCTCATCGTGCCTGACGTACATGAGTTCTCCGGGCACATTGCCTGCGATTCCGCCTCCGAGTCCGAGATCACAGTCCCGATCCATGACCGGGACGGAAAGGTCGTAATGATCCTCGACATCGACAGCCCGCATAAAAACCGCTTCTCGGAAGAAGACGGAAAGGGACTCGAAAACGTCGGCCGGGTGATCGAGGCATTTTTGAACAGGGAATAACAGGAATGGAAGAAAAGACGCGCAAGATCAAAGCGGTCCTGTTTGATATGGATGGGACGCTCATCGACACGGAAAGGCTGTACAGGAAAGCCTGGCCTTTAGCGGCCGCGGAATTCGGCTATCAGATGACGGACGAACAGGCGCTGTCGTTACGGTCCCTGGGCCAGCCGTTCCAGCCGGCGTATTTAAAAAGCCTCTTCGGGGAGGACTATCCCGCGGCAGAGGTGAAAACGGTGCGGAAGGCCATCATGGAGGAGTTTTTAAAGGACGGCGGGCTTCAGGAAAGGCCCGGCGCGGAGGACTGCCTCCGGCGCTTAAGGGCGTTCGGTGTGACGCTTGCGGTCGTTACGTCCTCGGACATGGAAAGGACCACGCGGTACCTGACAACACTAGGGCTCACAAAATACTTCGACCGGCTGATCACTGCAACGGAAGTGAAGCAGGGGAAGCCCGCGCCGGACATCTACGAGCTTGCGGTCCGGGAGCTTGGGCTTATGCCGTGCGAGTGTATTGCCGTGGAGGACGCCCCGAACGGGGTCATGAGCGCTTACCGCGCAGGGCTCCGCGTCGTGATGGTGCCGGACCAGTCGGAGCCCACGGAGGAGCTTTTGAAAATGCTGTACGCGTGCATTCCGTCCCTTTACGGGTTTACGGAGGAGCTGCTCGAGTAACAGTATTTATAGTATTTGGAGGATCAAATGGAAGACAGGGTGCTCATCGTTGACGATGATGAAGCCGTACTCACCATGCTTGAAAAGGTGATGCGGAGCTATGGATTCCTTCCCGATACCGTCATGACGGGGGAGGAAGCCATAGAAAGGATCATGAACATCGGGTACGCGCTCGTCCTCCTGGATATCAACTTAAAGGGCATCAATGGGTTCCAGGTTATCGAACGCATCCGGAAAAACGGGCAGAATCTGCCTATTATCGTGATCAGTGCGCGGAAAGAAGAATATGATACACTGTATGGACTGGACATCGGCGCGGATGATTACATCACAAAGCCGTTCAACCCGGTCATCTTAGGCGCAAAGGCGAAGGCGCTTGTCCGGCGTTCGAAGGCGCCTTCGGGTACGTGCGGGGAGATCATGACGGTCGGCCCGTTTTCATATAACCTGAGTACACTAAGGCTTTACAAGGGCGGAGCGGAGATCGAGCTCACGGGCCGCGAAAACGCCATCATGAAGCTGTTCCTGGACAATGCGGGCCGGGTCTTTTCCAGAGAGATGATCTTTGACCTGATTTGGGCAGATCCTTCCGCAGACAGCAGCGCCGTCCCGGTCTACATCAACAGGCTGCGCCAGAAGATCGAGGATGATCCGGCCGCTCCTGCCTTTATCCAGAATATCCGCGGGATCGGCTACCGCTTTGTGATCCCGGAAAAGCCATGAAGAAGCTCACTGACAAGACCTTTTATGTGATCATGGCGGTCATCATGTTCCTTATTATCCTTGGAATGGTCCTGATCCTGTTCTGGGTCCGGAATCTGCAGGAGAGCATGGACGCCATGGAAGACAGGCATCTCATGGATGAAGCCGAGGTCGCGGACAGTGACATTGCCCGGATCCTCCGGAGACTCCGGAACGGAATACAGAAGTTTGCGGAGAAGGACGAACTACGGAGCGCGGAAGCGGACTATGCCGTGCTTCAGGACCCGGAAGCCTTTGCCGGGCCTGTTTTGGATCTGAGTCGGACGTTCTCATCCCGGGTCAAAGGTATGAGGGTCCTATACAATGAGAAAGAGATCTACGTCTATAACGCTTCTCCGGACAGGGGACCGCTTCCCGAGAGTCCGGAAGCGATTTCAGACATGCTCTCTATTTTCGTGAATGCCGGGGACGAAGGGTATCTTTTATGTACGTACGGATCTTCCGGTGCGTTCCGGTACGATCTGTATATTTCACTGGAACAGCTTCTTTCCGTTATTGCGGATCCTGTCGTTCCTGAGGACAGCCCGGATACCACGGTCTTTCTTTATGACAGGGACGCCGGGATCTACGCCGGGAGACGGTCCGGAAAACTTCGGGTGACTCTGGCCTCCGATGATCCTTCAGCAAACTCGGACATCCTGGCGATCATTATAGGGCTGGAGGCACAGGGGACCGCGGACACCTGGAAGCTTCTCGTTACGGACGAAGAGCAGGTTACCCATACGCTGGCAGGCGCCGCCATATCCTCTGTAATAAGCGAAAACGGACGGTTTGCTGTCGGGTTGATCACCGACAATCTCGGGATCAGTGAAGAAGGACTGAAAAATGCAAGAAAAGTGATCACCTCCATCCTGCTTCTCATACTGGGACTTCTTGGCATGCTCCTTCTTGTGCTCGTGTTCTACAAAAGGAACCAGGCGAAGGAAGCGAAGATCCTTGAGATGGACGAGATCAACAGGGAAGCGGAGCAGCGGTTCTTAGACGCGCGGAATTTAGAGCAGCGGGACAGGCTCGAGACGATCGGCGTCATGTCTTCGTCCATCGCACATGAATTCAACAATCTGCTGACGCCCATCATGGGCTACAGCGCGATGTCCATGTCTCTGGTGCCGGATACGGAAGAGGAGCTTCTCGAAAACCTGTCCGCCATCTATTCCGCGTCTTCCCGCGCGAAGACGCTGGTCTCCCGCATGTCCGTCTTTTCGAAGCGCGACGACGGCGCTTCGTTCCGGCTGCTTTCACCGGACGCGCTGATCGGGGAGGTCGGGACGCTTCTTGCGCCGTCCGTGCCGCCGTTTGTTGACGTCAAAACAGAGCTTAACTGCCCTGAGCCCTGTATCCTGGGCGACCGGATCCGGCTGATCCAGCTGTTCGTTAACCTCTCCGTGAATGCGTTCCAGGCCATGAAGGAGGGGGGCGGCACCCTTACCGTCATTACGGAGCACGAAGGATCTTCGGTCCGCGTGATTTTCAGCGATACGGGAAAGGGCATCCCGAAAGAGAAGCTTTCCGAGATCTTCGAGCCGTTCTATACTACGAAGGGCGAAGGCGGCACAGGGCTGGGACTCCCCATCGCGCGGCGCATAGCGGAGGGGCATAACGCAGAGCTCCTGGTTGACAGCGCGCCCGGCTGCGGCACCACGTTCACTGTGGTCTTTCCGTACAGAAAGGATTAGAAAAGAAGCGTAAATATAAAGGCGTGGAACCCTGACGGGGTCCACGCCTCTTTGCTTTTTTGGATGTTCATCCGGACAGTGCTCCGGAAAGAAGTTTACTCTGACCTCAAAGCGATCACCGGGTCCTGGCGCGCGGCGCTCTTTGAAGGGATGAGGCCGCCGATAGTTGTGAGGACCACGCTGAGCCCGATCAGAAGGAGCGCAGTGGTCTCCGGAAGGAACGCCCTTACGGGCTGGCTCGTGAGCCGCTGAAGAAGAGCGTTTCCGGGGATCATGACAAGGTATGAGATGATCACGCCCAGAAGCCCCGCAAGGAAGCCGGTAATGATGGTCTCCGAGTTGAAGACCTGCGTAATGTTCCGCCTGCTTGCACCCATGGCGCGGAGAATGCCGATCTCCTTCCGGCGCTCCAGTACGCTGATGTACGTGATGACGCCGATCATAATGGACGACACGATGAGCGAAATGGCCACGAATGCGATCAGGACGTAGCCGATGATATTTACGATGTTCGTCACGGACTTCATAAGAGTTCCCACGGTATCCTGGAAGCTGACGACCTTGTCTTCGGCGCCTGATTCCTGCATGGCCCTGTTGTAATTGTTCAGGATCTCCACTACCGCGGTCTTGCTTTCAAAATCGATGGGGTAGAACGTGATGGTCTCCGGTGAATCCTCCGTGGCATATCCGAGCGTTTTCAGGTTCTTCCGGGAAGACTTCTGGGTGTCCGAATAGAGCTCGGAGAGCATCTCTTTCATGGACTCCGCGGTCATATTGACGCTCACGAGATCCTCGAGAGAGTCCATGGACAGGTTGAAGCCTGTCGAAAGATTGTCCATGTAGCCCGACATCATGGTAGAGATGGAGGTCTGGAGCTGTCCTGCGATCTGTTCCCCGATTTGCGTCATGGCTGAAGCGATCTGCGTGCTGAGGAGCGTTCCCATCTGTGTCCCAACCTCTGCTGCGATGCCTGCAAGGTTGCTCTGAAGGCGGTTCCTGTCGATCATCTCCGAGGCCGCGCTCCTGATGATCTGCTTCGCGCCTTCCGAGTTCAGGTAATTCGTGTACGCCTGTGCGATCTCTTCAGGCACAGGCAGGCTGTTCTGGTCTGCATACGCCGCGTACGAATCCGTGAGCTGCTGTAAAATGGACAGCAGGAACTCCTCAGTAGTGATATTGCTGTTGATCACACTGACTGCTATGGAAACGAGCTCGTTCCGAAGCCGTGTTCCTTCCTCCGTCGCGAGGTACACGGACGCGCTGTCTGGCAGGTTTTCGATTCCTTCTTCAGTACTTGCGAGATAGGCGGCATAGCCCATCATGAGTTCGATGGCCTTGTTCCGGAACTCCTCCGAAGCGAAAAGCGCATTCATGCTTTCCGCGAGCCGCGTCTGGAACGCGTTCCGGAGGATTGAAAGCGCCTCCTCCGTTCCGAAGTATACCCTGACGGCGTCGCCTAAGGAATTGATGTCCGTACGCGGATTCTGCGAGGAGACCGCCGCAAAGCCGTCGTACAGCTGCTGGAACAGCTGCGTCATCCTTTCAGTGGAAATGTCCACAGTCACGCCTTCGAAGGCGCGGTCCACTCCCGTCGAAGACAGGTTCTGGAAGACGCCCGAAAGAGAAGACGTGTCGATCATGGACGCGAGATCCGTGCTCCCTAAGTCGAAGTCGATGTCGCCGAAGGCCGAGGGGTCCGCAGCGATATCGGCGGCGTCGAACTCGAACAGTGCGTGGACCGCGTCCTCGTCGATCTCAAAGAGCGACGAAAGGTCGAACTGCGACGTGTCCTCGTCAAAGCCCTTGCCGGTAAACACGTTTGTTTCCGGGTGCGCAAGCTGCTCCTTCACGATCTCGCTTTCCGCAGCCTTCTCCATGATATAGCGCGTGAGATCCGGTGAATAGCAGATGCCGGTGTTCACGACGTTCATGGAAGAAGCGTCCTTAGCCGTCACGATGCCGGCGATCTTAAGCGAATCGCCGCGCTTCGCGAGCTCCATCATCTGCTTCGAGCTGCCGTTCTGAGCGATCCAGACCCCGAGGTCTTTATCATATTTGTACACGTCCGCAGCGTGCACCAGCTTGAATTCTATCCCCAAGACCTCATCGACGGTCCAGGCGTGTTCACCTTCCTCGTTATCCACCGTCGGATCCATGATCCCGGTGGTATACGCCTCGATCATCTTGTCGAGATTCGAGGGATCCTTTAAGCCCATGTGGTAGAGTGCGAGGTCTACGCAGACGTTTCCCGGCTCCAGGACGAGCACCAGGTCGAACTTGCTTTCCGGCCAGTGCCCGGCAACGAGCTCGAACTGGTCCCTGTAAAGATTCTCGTTTTCCGGAAGCTGGGTAAAGATGCTGGACACGGTGCCCATGCCCATCATCGTGATAAAGCTTTCCAGGCCGGTGGAAGAGTAGAACGAGTCCGGAGAGACCTGCCGTACGGAATCCCCGTTGATCTTATAGATGAACGGAGTGAGGCTGTAGGAATATTCTATGGCGTTTACAAGATCATAGACGTTGGTCTCACCGCTTTCAAGGTAGTCCCGAAGCGATCCAAGGTCGTTTTCATTGACGGTCCCGTACATGGCGGAGACGACCGGATGCTCGTGGATGAGGCCGTCGTCCGGCACCTCCGCGAACTGATCCTCCATGGTGCTCATGACAGACGTCATGTCCACCTGGGCCCTGGAGATCGTGAGCGGGTATTCGGACAGCGTCTTTTCCTCCGTATTCTTGATATATTCGTTCGCGCCGTTTGAAAGCGAGGAAATGAGCGCGATGCCGATGATGCCGATGGACCCCGCGAACGCCACAAGGAGTGTGCGGGTCCTCTTGGTCCACAGGTTGTTGAAGCTCAGCTGCATGGCTGTAAGCAGACTCATGCCGGCCTTCCCGAGATTCGCGTGGGAGACCGTTTCCTCCTTTGGGTCGTCCGGGCACGGGTTGGAGTCGGAGATGATCTCGCCGTCCTTCAGGCGGACGATCCGGGTCGAGTACTGCTCCGCAAGCTCCGGGTTGTGGGTGACCATCACTACCAGACGCTTATCCGCCACTTTTTTAAGGAGCTCCATGACCTGGACAGAGGTCTCCGAGTCCAGGGCGCCTGTGGGCTCGTCCGCAAGCAGGATGTCCGGGTCGTTCACGAG
>JAFRVD010000035.1 GCA_017441825.1 Lachnospiraceae bacterium | reverse complement strand
TCACGGGACTTGATGTCCCACTCACGCCACGGGGCGATGATGTGCATGTCCGGGGCGAATTTCTTAATGGCGAGCTCGAACCGGACCTGGTCGTTGCCCTTGCCGGTCGCACCGTGGCAGATGGCGTCCGCGCCTTCCGCGAGGGCGATCTCAGCGAGCTTCTTGCCGATCACGGGACGCGCGAATGCGGTGCCCAGGAGGTATGTTTCATATTTCGCACCCATCTTGAGGGACGGGATGATGATATCGTCGACCATTTCGTCCACGAGGTCCGCGACGATCAGCTTGGACGCGCCGGTCTTCAGCGCCTTCTCTTCCAGCCCGTCGAGTTCATCCGCCTGGCCTACGTTGCCGGATACGGCGATGATCTCCGGGTCGTTGTAATTTTCCTTGAGCCACGGGATGATGATGGACGTATCAAGTCCGCCGGAGTATGCAAGAACGATTTTTTTGATGTTTTTCTTATCCATGGTATTCTCTCTTTCTGTTTATATGATTCTGGTGCGGGGCACCGTTGTTTCTGTGGTGTACAGGTGCTGAGGAGGCAACGGATTGCGTGTCAGCCGGTTTCAGGTGCTGAGGAGGCAACGGATTGCGTGTCAGCCGGTTTCAGGTGCTGAGGAGGCAACGGATTGCGTAGTGAGGATTTTCTGCTCACGGAGCAACCGTTGCGACGAAAGCACCGTCCGGGTTGCAACCGTTGCGACGGAAGCACCGTCCGGGTTGCAACCGTTGCGACGGAAGCACCGTCCGGGTTGGTCACTGTGTAGCGTAAATGACTGCTTTGATGGTGTGCATGCGGTTGCCGGCCTGTTCAAACTGGCGGGCCTGCGGCCCTTCGAAAACGTCGTCCGTGACCTCGCGGATGTCGTAGCCCAAAGCCAGCTGCTTTTTGGCCATGTCGGTCTCGAAATCGTGGAAACTCGGGAGGCAGTGCAGGAAGATGCAGTCCGGATTCCCGGTGGCGTCCATGAGCTCCTGCGTGACCCGGAACGGAGTGAGAAGCTGCACCCGCTCGGGGATCTTGTCTTCCTCTCCCATCGATGCCCAGATGTCCGTGTAGAGGACGTCCGCGCCTTCGAGGCAGCTCACGTCATCTGAAATGATGAACTTCGCACCGGTCTTCTCTCCTTCCTCAGTGCATCTTCGGAGGACTTCCGGGTCCGGGTGAAGCTCCTTCGGGCCGTACCCGACGTAGGTCATCCCGAGCTTTGACGAGATGTACATGAGGCAGTACGCGACGTTGTTTCTCGTGTCTCCGCAGAAGGCCAGCTTACATTCGGTAAGCGGCTTCTTGACGTGCTCTTCGATGGTCATGACATCGGCGAGCGCCTGCGTCGGATGGTCGATATCCGTGAGTCCGTTGTAGACCGGGATGCCGCTGTACTTTGCGAGCATCTCCACGGTCTCCTGCGCGTAGCCCCGGAACTCGATCCCGTCAAAGATCTGTCCGAGCACGCGGGCCGTATCCTTCAGGGATTCCTTCTTCCCCATCTGGGAGGATGCCTGATCCAGGAACGTGACGCCCATGCCGAGGTCCTTCGCGGCTACCTCAAACGAGCATCGGGTTCTGGTGGATGTTTTTTCAAAAAGGAGCACCAGGTTCTTTCCGAGGAGCGGCTGCTCCACGATTCCCTGGTTCTTTTTCGCTTTCAGCTCGTGCGAAAGGTCCAGGAGGTACCGTACCTCCTCCGGTGTAAAATCCATAATACTTAAGAAGCTGCGTCCTTTGAGATCCATAGGGCTCTCCTTTCGTGGGGATCAGATGCTGATATCTTATCATAAGTCTTATGAAAATGAAAGTACTTTTTGAATATATTTTCACATTTATGCATATTTATGCAATTGTCAGACAGATTATTCACTTTTTTGAACAGTTCGACGGTTGAGGCACTGATTTATATTTCAGATTGCCCTCATCCGGCCCTGTGAAGGTCCCTCATCCGGCCCTGTGAAGGTCCCTCATCCGGCCCTGCGGGCCATCTTCCCCCGGAGGGAGAAAGCTATAAAGGCTTCCCCCAAGGGGGAAGCTGTCAGCCCTTCAGGCTGACTGATGAGGGGAATGAAGCCAAGAATGTTATTTACTGAATTAAAAATAAATGATAAAGTGGATACAGCATAAAAATCAGAGATGGAGGACATCCATATGACCGAATACAGGATCATGCACGACACCATGGGCGAGGTACGCGTACCTGCGGACCACTTCTGGGGCGCGCAGACCGAAAGAAGCCTTGAAAACTTCCCGATCGGGACCGAGACCATGCCCGAGGAGATCATCTGTGCGTTCGCGTACCTTAAAAAAGCGGCGGCGGAAGTGAACCACACACTGCTCCCCGAAAAGATCACGGACGAAAAGCTCGCACTCATTACAAAGGTGTGCGACGAGATCCTCGCGGGACTCATGAAGGATGAATTTCCGCTGTCCGTGTGGCAGACCGGGAGCGGAACGCAGACCAACATGAATGTGAACGAGGTGATTGCATTTACCGGGAATCTCCGGGCAGGCACGACAATCCTCCACCCGAACGATGACGTAAACTGCTCGCAGAGCTCGAACGATACGTTCCCGACGGCGATGTCCATCGCCGCGGCTGTTTCGATCTATGAAAACCTCCTCCCCGCCATGCAGGAGCTCACGGAAACGCTCCTCCGCCTGGAGGATGAGAACCGGGACGCCGTGAAGTCCGGACGGACGCACCTCATGGACGCGGTGCCCATCCGTTTCTCCCAGGAGATCTCCGGCTGGCGGACGATGCTTTCGGTCTCCCGCGAGCACATCGACGCAGGGGTCAAATCTCTCATGGCCCTCGCGATCGGCGGGACGGCCGTAGGCACCGGCCTGAACGCGCCCGAAGGCTTCGGAAGGCTTACTGCGCTGAAGATCAAGGAGTACACCGGTCTTCCCTTCCGGGAGGCGGAAAATAAATTTCATGCACTCACTTCTCTCGACCGCTTCGTGTTTACGCACGGTGCGTTGAAGGGACTCGCGGCGGATCTTATGAAGATCGCAAACGACGTCCGCTGGCTCGCGTCCGGCCCGAGACTGGGTCTTTCAGAGATCACGATCCCGGAGAACGAGCCCGGCTCGTCCATCATGCCGGGGAAGGTCAATCCCACGCAGTGCGAATCGATGACGATGGTCGCGCTCCGCGTGATGGGAAACGATACGACCATCGGCATGGCCGCGTCCCAGGGAAATTTCGAGCTGAACGTCTTCCTGCCCGTGACCGCATACAGCTTCCTGCAGTCGGTCCGGCTTCTGTCCGACGGCATTCGTTCGTTCACAAGGCGCTGTGTTTCCGGCATCCGGGCGAACCGTGACAGAATGCGCGAGAACCTGAACCGTTCGCTGATGCTCGTGACCGCCCTGAGCCCGAAGATCGGCTATGAAAACGCCGCGAAGACCGCAAAGACTGCATTTCAAGAGGATATTTCCCTCCGGGAAGCCGCGGTAAAGCTCGGCTTCCTTACCGGCGAAGAATATGACGCGCTGGTCCGGCCGGAGGACATGACGTAACCTTTTGATTCGAGCTTCGAGGCGCTCTCCGCCGAAAAGCCCCGCATAAGATCAGAGGAAACAACAATATGCTCTATAAGAGAAAAGATGAAAAAACACTTGACCCCGAGCTGTTCCGCGCGCCTTCGTCCGAATACCGCGGTGCGCCGTTCTGGGCATGGAATACGAAGCTTCAACAGGACGAACTCCTGCGCCAGCTGGACGTCTTAAAAGAGATGGGCTTCGGCGGCGCGCATATGCACGTCCGGACCGGCATGGGGACTCCCTACCTGTCCGACGAGTATATGGACTTAGTCCGCACCTGCGTGAACAAGTGCCGCGCGGACGGACAGCACGCCTATCTCTACGATGAGGACCGCTGGCCCTCAGGTGCCGCGGGCGGCCTGGTCACAAAGGACCCCGCATACCGCGCGCGGTATCTGCTGTTTACTCCCTACCCTTACGGCTCCGGAGAAGGCGGGATCCTTTCCGGCGGCGGCCGCGCAGATGCCGAACGGAACGAAAACGGGAAGCTCCTCTCCTGCTTCGATATCGAGCTTGACGAAAACGGGAAGCTTAAAAGCTCGCGAGTCCTTTCCGAGGACGAGCCTGGGTCACATCGTAAATGGTGGGCCTACCTCGAGCTCTCCGCGCCGTCGCCCTGGTACAACAACCAGACGTATGTGAATACGCTCGACAAAAAGTCTATTGAAAGATTCATCGAGGTCACTCACGAACGCTACAAGGAGTGCGTTTCCGACGAATTCGATAAAACCGTCCCCTCCATCTTCACGGACGAGCCGCAGTTCACACGGAAGAAGACGCTGAAATACGCGGACGAGCTGCGCGACACGGCGCTTCCCTGGACCGACGATCTCCCGGAGACCTTTGAAAAAGCCTATCACGAGGACCTTATCTCCGGGATCCCGGAGCTTTTCTGGGACCGCGCGGACGGAAAAGCCTCAGTTATCCGCTACCACTACCACGACCACATCTGCGAGCGGTTCACGAACGCCTTCGCGGATACCATCGGCGCATGGTGCCGGGCGAACGGGCTCAAGCTGACGGGCCACATGATGGAGGAGCCCACTCTTGAGAGCCAGACGGCGGCACTCGGCGAGGCGATGCGCGCGTACCGTGGCTTTGACATCCCCGGCATCGACATGCTATGCGCAAGATTCGAATACACCACGGCCAAGCAGGCGCAGTCCGCAGTGCACCAGTTCGGGTACGAGGGCATGCTCTGTGAGATCTACGGCGTTACGAACTGGGACTTCGATTTCCGCGGGCACAAGCTCCACGGCGACTGGCAGGCCGCACTGGGCGTCACGCTCCGCGTCCCGCACCTCTCCTGGGTGTCCATGGCCGGCGAGGCCAAGCGCGACTACCCTGCGTCCATCTCCTACCAGTCTCCCTGGTGGAAGGAATACAGCAGGATCGAGGACCACTTTGCCCGTGTGAACACGGCGATGACCCGCGGCACCCCGCTCGTCAATATCGGCGTGATCCACCCCGTGGAAAGCTACTGGCTCCACTGGGGCCCGGCGGAGTCCACAGCGCTCACACGTGACAGCATGGACCAGAGCTTCCAGCGGCTTACGGAGGAGCTCCTGTTCGGCTCTGTGGACTTCAACTTTATAAGCGAATCGCTGCTTCCGGAACAGTGTCCGATGGAGAAACTATTGGCGCTTTCAGGAGGGGATCCGTCACGATCGGACTGCACGGACCATGCATGCTCCGGAGCCGTTCTCCCTGTGGGCTCAATGAAGTACCGGACTGTCATCGTCCCGGGGCTTGAGACGATCCGTTCTTCGACCCTCGACCGCCTGGAAGCCTTCCGGGACGCCGGCGGGAAGCTCATCTTCCTCGCACCTGTGCCCGTGCTTGTGGACGCCGTTGAATCGGACCGCGCGAAGAAGCTCGCGGAGCGGTCACTCGTGATCTCGAATGAACGCGGCGCGATCCTTTCGGCGCTCTCTGAGGACCGGTTAGTCGAGCTTCGGAATGAGACCGGCATGCTTACCGAAAACCTTCTGTATCAGCTTCGTGCGGACGGTCCTGGCCGGTGGCTCTTCATCGCCCACGGAAAAGAGCCGTACAACAAAGACATCTCCCGCTTCCAGGACGTACTGATCCGTGTTTCCGGCAGCTGGAACGCCATGCTTTATGATACGATGACCGGAGAAACTGCGACGATTGATGCAGTGATAAAGAACGGGAAGACTGAGATCACGAAAAGGATGTATGATTATGACAGCCTGCTTTTGAGACTAACACCGGCAGAGGTTTCGGGTGCAGGTTCCGGTACCGGGGACGCCGGGAGTGCTGCGGCAGACACTGCGGAAAGGAGCACCTCACCGACGGCTTCCCCTGCCTTCCACACGCTTCCCGTCCCCGCCCTCGTCCCCTATACACTGTCAGAGCCGAACGCTCTTCTCTTAGATCAGGCAGAGTTTGCATTGGATGACGGTGAATACGAGCCTTCGGAGGAGATCTTGAGGCTCGACAATGTGCTCAGGGACCGGCTCGGCTGGCCGGGCAGGAAGAATTCCGTGGCGCAGCCGTGGGTCATCCCGGAGGAGCCGCCCGTACATACGGCGCACCTCCGTTTCCATATCCGGTCCGAGATCATGCTGCCTGCTGTTACGTTGGCTTTGGAAGATGCTGAAAGAGTCCGGATCATATGGAACGGCACCGATGTCCCGAGCACCGTGACCGGTTACTACGTGGACCGCGACATCAAGACCGTTGCCCTTCCCGGAATCAGACAGGGCGAGAACGTTCTCGAGCTCGCGATCCCGCTCGGACAGCGCACAAACGTCGAGTGGTGCTACCTTCTCGGCGACTTTGGCGTAACAGTCCATGGTCGTGACGTCCGGATCACAGCGCTCCCTGAAAAGCTCGGTTTCTCGGATATCACGGTACAGGGCCTGCCTTTCTACGGCGGTAATCTGACGTACCATATCCCGGTCGCAAGTGCCGGCGGGCGGATTACCGTCCGGAGCAGCCGGTACCGCGGAGTGCTTCAGACGGTATCAGTTGAAAAAAACGCTGCGTCCGAAACGGCATCAGCTGACGGCAGTTCTGCGTCCAAATCAGCCTCAGCCGGACCCGGGTCCGGGCTTCCGCTCTTCCTGCCGCCGTATACGGAGAGCCTCGGGACACTTCCCGCGGGCACGCATGAGCTTGCGCTCACACTCTTCGGCCACAGAAGAAACGGCTTCGGCCCGGTCCACCTTGCGGATCTTAAGGAAACCTGGATCGGCCCGGACGCCTGGAGAAGCACCGGGGACCGCTGGTGCTACGATTACTGCATCGCAGAAGAAGGCATCCTCGCCACCCCGGAGATCCGGGAATATCAGGACTAAAGGGACAGAAGACCCAAAGGAGAGAACATTTCTCCCCGGAGGACCTGCTGCGTCCCATAAGCAATACTACATCATAAGGAGGAACACAACATGTCAACAGTCAAGGATCTGGACGCAATTCTCATAAAATACGCGTCGGAGACCGTACCCGGCTGCGGGTGCATCGTCATGCAGCACGGAAAAGTGCTCTATGAAGGCTACAAGGGGCTCGCGAACATTGAGACCGGCAAGCCCGTGGATGAGAACACACTCTTCCGCCTTTACAGTATGACCAAGGTCATCGTCTGCACGGCGGCGATGATCCAGTTTGAACGCGGAGCCTTCCTCTTGGACGACCCGTACTACGATTACTTCCCGGAGTACAAGGATACTCAGGTGGTGGAATGGGCCGGCAACGGCGGCTACACCACGCGTCCGGCAAAGCGTCCCATCCGGGTCCGCGACACGTTCAACATGTGCTGCGGCCTGCCCTATCCTTCACCCAAGGGTGAGCATCCCACGGACGCCGCGATGATCGCGATCCGCAAAAAGCTGCGTGAGGAAAAGGGCAAGTACACGCTGCAGGACGACGTCCGCGCGATGGGCAGCGTTCCCATCCGCTTCGATCCCGGCACACGCTGGCTCTACGGCTTCGGCCATGAGATGGTGGCGGGCCTCATAGAGGTGACCAGCGGCATGACCATGGGCGAGTTCCTGAAGAAGAACATCTTCGAGCCGCTCGGCATGGAGAACACCGGCTACCGCTTCACGGGCGACCAGGCCGACCGCATGATCACGCTCTACAACATCCAGGAGGACGGGAGCTACGTGTCCGACGGCGGCACGCGTGACGTGAACCATCAGCCCGACGCAGTATATGAAGGCGGCGGCGCAGGCCTTTTCTCAAACCTCAAGGATTACGCGATCTTTACACAGATGCTTGCGAACGGCGGTGTGTGGAACGGCAAGAGGATCATCGGCAAACGGACCATCGACCTCATGCGGCGCAACATGCTTAACGAACAGCAGATGCAGGACTTCACGAACACGTATCTGGACGGCTACGGCTACGGCCTGGGCGTCAGGACTACAGTGAATCCGGCCGGCTGCTCGAACACGGTTCCCGGTGAATTCGGCTGGACCGGCGCTGCGGGCACCTGGACGTCCATCGACCCGGACGACGGCTTCTCCGCAGTTTACATGCACAACACCTTCCCGAACAATGAGGAGTATCACCACCTCCGCGTCCGGGCGTGCGCATACGGACTGATCGAATAAAAATCTGCTGTCAGAGAACAGCGAAACCCCCGGAGGCTTTAACAGCCTCCGGGGATTTTTCATAAAGTCACTTTCTTTCTGCTTTCATGGCTTTCTTGGTTTCATACATGGAAGCGTCCGCGCGTTTCAGCACTGATTCAGCGTTCTCATCCTTTCCGGGCTCATAAATCGCGCAGCCTACTGCTGCCCAGCCGCGTTCCCATGGCTCTAAGGAAGTGTCGTCCGGAGTCTTCCGGAAAATATCCGTGATCTGCTCCACCAGAGCGTCCCGGTTCTCATAATCGTCATTTTCGAGGATCACGACAAATTCATCGCCGCCGACCCGGTATACAGGAGAATGCTTGAACGTCCGGCAGACGGTCTGGCAGACGGTATTGATGTAAACGTCGCCTTTCTCATGTCCGTAGGTGTCATTGATCCCCTTCAGTCCGTTCAGGTCGACCATCACGATTCCGTAAGGCTTTGTACCCGCGTCCAGCCTGAGCACGTCGAGGTCATACGCCCGCTTGTTGCGGACCTTGGTCAGCGCGTCGATGTTTGCCGCACGGTCCATTTCCTCTCCGTACTCACGTGCAGAGATCAGGTCGCGGTCGTCTTCTTCAGATCGTTGATATAGCTGTTGATGTCCCCTTCCATCTGGGCCATGGAATCCGCAAGGACTCCGATCTCATCGTTGCTTTCGATCTCCAGTTCGGAGAATACGTTTCTGTTGTCCTTATACTGTGTGGCCGCCCGTGAAAGCGTGTTGATGGGCTTGACGATAAAGTGGTTAACGAGAGCGATGCCAAGGAGGCAAACCAGAATGGTTGTGACCAGAAACATAAGCACGGCGTAGATCAGGAAGCGGCGCTGCTGGGCCATGATTTCGTTCATGGAGATATCCACGCCTGAGAACGCGATCATCTCGCCCCGGCTGTCATAAATCGGCATACCCGTCGTGACAAGCCAGCCGTATTCCGGCGTATTGGTGATGTTAGGCTGTATGCCGGACTCCAGGTTCTTCAGCGCCTCTTCCGGATCATCAAGGAATAACGGGTCGATGCAGCCCGGCGGACAGGCGTCTTCATACGCGGCGTCGATCAGGTAAAGATAACAATTGTTTTCTGCGTCAAGCCAGATGGTATACAGGCAATCCACGTCAAGCACGTCCTGCATCCTGCGGAGATGATCGCGGACTGTCCTGAAATCTTCCATCTCTTCAACAGCCGCAAACTGACCGATATACGCATCAAATTCCGGCGTTCCCCACTGGTCGCTCAGGACCTTGTTCTCAGTCTGATTATAAATCTCGAGAATCTTTTCACGGACGTTCGAAAGCCGCTCGGAATCGATCTCCGCTGCGACCAGCCCTGCAAGCTCCATCGAACGCTCCTCGTATTGAGTGCTGATCACATCCTTGATACCCTTGTCGTAAATGACGATCGCCATGGCAGAGATGATGGCAACGATAAAAACGATCAGCAGGATCGCTTTCCTGTTCAATGAAAATTTCATAATTACTGCCTTTCATTGATTTTTGTGCTTATGTGACTTCCCCGTAAAGAGGAAAATGATCCGTTTCGATTACAGCACTGCTCTTCAGTAAGGGAAGGCTGTTACCCTGCTTTTACGCCAACGTATTCAATGAGATCCGTGATCGGAACAGGCCTCGCATACTTGAAGCCCTGGAGATACGAGGCTGACATCCCCTTGCACAGGTCCTCATCAGAATCTTTCTCTACGCCTTCATAGAGAACATAATAGCCCATATTGGAGAACATGTTCGCGAGGTTGGAAACCATCTTCTTTGACCGTTCGTCCGCGCCGGCGGCCAGCACCATAGACCGGTCGAACTTGATGATGTCAAACGGCAGCTCCATGATCCTCTCCATATTGCTGTAGCCCGTTCCGAAATCATCCAGATAAAGCTGGAGGCCGTTTCCTTTCAACTCTTCGATCTTCTCTTTTGTCATCATAAAGTCGTTTTCGTTGCGGGACTCCGTGAGCTCAATGGCGATCCGGCCTCCGGAAATGCCGCTCTCTTCGATGATGTCCATGATATCGCTGCAGAAGCCCTCCTCCTTCAGCTCCTGGACAGAAACGTTGACAGATATTCTCTGGATATCATGGCCGGCTTCCATCAGCTTCCGGATGGCCTCGCACGTCTTGTGAAGAATGATCTTCGTCATGACGTGGATATATCCCTGATTTTCAGCCAACGGGATGAACTCATTGGGGTAAACGATCCCTGTCTCCGCAAGGCCAAGCCGCATCAGAGCTTCTGCGGTATCGTACTTCCCTGTCTTCACGTTCAGGACAGGCTGGCAGTAAACAAGTACGCGGGGATCGTTCAGATCACGCCAGCGGTAGATGTCCGCGAGCTCCTTCAGAATGTATTCGGACTTGCGGTAGGCTGTAACGTCCTCCGGGCTTGCTTTATGGACCGTACACTCCGGCATCGGCCTCTGGATGCTCCTGATATAGCTCGCGTAATCGTTCTTTTCACTGATCTCATCGACGGCTTCGCCGACCACGATCTTGTAATCATACCGGTAATGATCATAAAGCGGGTAAAAAGCATCAAGGATCCGCTGAACCCTTTCCTCACATTTCCCGTCCCGCTTTTTCGGGAAGAGCACAACTGCATGTCCCCTGCTGATCTTGAACAGCTTTCCGGTTTTAAAATACAGCTGCATAAACCTTCTGAACTGAGCCTTGATCTCGTCGGGCATATCCGTGTCCTCCTCATCAAACTCCCGGAGGTACAGGCTCATGAACACAAAGTCCTTCTTTTTGCTCCAGTAATATTTCACGAGGTCCTGCATGGCTTCCAAATCGTTTGTGCCGAGCATGGCGTCATAAGGATTGGAATGCAGCACATACAGGATGGCGATCATCGGCAGCATCAGCGAAGCCACCGTGAATGAAGACTGATTAGATATCCCCTGTATCAGAAGAAGCAGAAAAGAGACGACTATGGTCCCGTAAAACCCGGACATGACACGGCTATACAGAAGATCCCGCACCTTCGCCATGAGAATCAGGCAGATCAGAAGAAGCGCCAGATACCCGACAATGTATATGCCGTGCCTCACAAACTCAACTGCCGTTCCTGTGTAATAGAATGTGGGACCCTGAGCCGTTATGATGATATCCGCGACCAGCACCGCGGCAAAAATGATATTAGCCAGAAAAACATAGGTTTTTGTCTTTTCGTAACGGGTGACTTCACAGATATAGGCGATATAGTGAACAAAGATGAGAAACAGCATGGCATGATAGAAGCATCTGAGCCAGCTGGCCAGAATCTCATACCCGGGAGTTATTGCCAGAATGTAGAACCCAATGTCTGACCATGCCGCGCCAAGCGCGAGGCCGACCATAGACAGGAAATACTTAGTGCTTTTCGTCCTGGTGACGTAAGAGAACACGATCAGGACGATCATCACGAAACAAATGGCCGTAACCACAATATCAGCGGCCGGACTGTAATTTTCCAGGAGACGGATACCTTTCATCAATATACCCCGTTAAAAAATATTGTAACAGCGGGAAAAGATCTGTACGTGTATTTAAGCAGAAATATTATATCATAAAATTTCGTAATGTCCAGTAGTGATCATACTTAAAAACCAAAAAACCTGCCGGAAAATGTCGATCCGGCAGGTTTACTGTTTTAATTAACTTGTTTTTGCTCAGTAGCTTGGTAAAAGGCGAAGCCTTTCTGACCACCTACATGTGAAAAGCAAAGCATTTCGAACAGGAGTACTGAATAGTTTCTGCAAACGAATCAGTCATCCGTTGCATCCAAATATCTGTTCTGATCATTTCAGTATATTTATCAGGAGCTTCTCTTCCGCTTCCGGAAACACTTCACGAAGACGTGCAAGTACCCGCCGGAAGGAATCCGCGGGCTCCTCCCTGTACGCCTGTGTCACAAGCGCTTTCCCGAAGATATGCTCCGGCATGGCCAGGACGCCAACTTCCCAACCGTACTCCTGTCCGCGTTTGTTTTTCTTTCTGCGGAAATCCGTGACGCAGAGATACAGCTCCATCTGAAGGGCCGTGACGGTCCCCTCATAATTCTTCTCTCCGTCCTTCCCGAAACCGGCCCGCTGCCTGATCTCGTATGAAAAGAGCTCCGTGTCCTCCGTAAAGAGGTCCATGATGAGCTTCTGCCTGCGGGAAGCCTTTTCATCGTCCCACAGAGCGTCAAAGTCATAGCCGTCCCGACGGAAATTCGCAAAGTACGGCAGCCATTCCGGGGAGATAAAGCCGGCGCGGTTTCCGAAGAACTTCCCGTACGCAAACTCGTGCTCCCGGGCGATGACAGCGCGCCAGCTCCAGGGGTCGTGGGCGGCATCATCATTAAACCAGACATCCGGCGACGTCATCTCCTCCACGGAAAAGCCCTTAAGTCCGTTCTCGAAAAGCGGCAGGAAGCCGATCTCCCGGATCTTTGCCTTGAGATCTCCGATCTCATGGAGACACCCCGGCGCGTCCCAGGGAATACCGTTCATGAAAAAATCCCCGTTCCGTTCTTCCATCAGTCCTCTCCGTGAGTGATCTCGTAAAAATGAATGTGCAGCCCATCCTCTTCACCCACACCTTCGCCGATGAACTGGTTCCTGTGGAGATACGGCGCAAGTGCCGCGCTGTCCGTCATGAACGTGGGAACCGTGCTGAAGCCGAACCCCTCTTTAGGCGCGTTTTCATCAAACCATCCGTTATTCTCCACGTAAATATGCGCATCCTTTCCTTCGCAGTCCTTGCCGGTCAGCATGTAGCGTGCGGACATATGGCGGATACCGGCAGCATTCAGCACCTGCGTATCCACACCGCAGGGCTCCACAATACCGTTAAAGATCTCGCCCTTGACCGTGCCCGCAAAGGGAATCATGAGCACCGCACCATTCTCGCTTGTGAGCTGTACGGCCGGACGCTCCTCGCCAAAAGTGACGTGAACGTCAAGTACATGTTTGCCTTTCATATGACCCTCCTGATTTATACTGTTTCTGCCGAGCCGGCAGGGTTTTCCGGAGTCGGCTTTGTTTCCTCCTGATTATACCTGTTTCATTTTAGCATCAGTTCTCATGAATTTCCATATAAAAGAGAGATTTAAGGATCTCCCTTCAGGGATTTAGGGATTCTCTGCGGATCAAATTGAAAGACCTGTTGATTTATAGTATGATAGGTTCAGGGTTTTTATATATAACATGAACCCTTTCGTAAAACAGGAAGAACAGCTTCACAGGAGACTGAAGATCGATCGCCTGAAGGCGGAAAAGCACACAGCGGAAGAAAGGAGCAACTCATGGATCAGGAGAAACGCTGGTGGGAGAAGCCCATGCGCGCGCTGCAATACAACCTGCAGGTCAGGGATACACCGAAGATGGACCCCATAAAGCTTGCAGAGCATCTCGAGAACGTCCACGCAAACGTGGTCATTGTGAACGCAGGCGGAATTTACGCCTGGTATGACACAGAGGTCCCGTTCCACCATAAAAACGAATTCCTGCAGCCCGGACAGGACCTTTTAGGCGAGCTGATCCGCTGCTGCCATGCCCGTGGGATCCGCGTCATCTTCCGCTTTGACTGGTCGCTCGCGGAGGACAGGACCTATCTTCAGCATCCCGAATGGTTCGCACAGCATGTGGACAAGACGCCCTATTACAAGGGCCGCGACCGCATGGGAGAATGGTCCTTCCTGATGACGACCTGCATCAACAGCGGCTACCGGAACAAGGACGTGGCCGGTCCGGCCATGCGCGAAGCGGTCGGCCGCTATGACGCCGACGGCATCTTCTTCAACAACCCCACCATGCCTGAATGCCACTGCCTTACGTGCAGAAAAAAGTACAGGAAGCTCTACGGGGAAGAGCTCCCGGAGGACGCCTCGCTCTGGCGGAAGGACTTCCGCTCCCGCTGTCTCATGGACAATATCGGCTATCTGCAGGGAGAAGTCAAGACTGTTCGTGACGTTCCCTTTGTCCTTTATTATTCCGGCATGAATTCAGACGGCAGGCCCTATGCCGACAACCTGGACGAACGCTACGCAACCGCGGAATTTGTCTGTACCGAAGCACAGGACGAGGTCTCGAAAGGGGTGGACCATATCCCGCCCATCTGGAAACCGATGGTCAATATGAAGCTCGGAAACGCGGTGCCCGGCTATCCGAAGCCGTTCGGCATCATCCACTCCTGCCCCGGCATGGACTGGCGCCACACCGGTCTCCCGAAGGATGAATACCTGTTCTGGATGGCACAGGTTCCGGCGAACAACGCTTATCTCTGGCATTCGGTGACCGGTTTCACGGACACCATCACGGATAAAAGACTGCTTGCGGCAGTTGAAGAGATCGACGCAAGGATCGAAAAGTGTGAGGACTTAATGGAAAACGCCGTATCAGCGGCAAAGATCCTGCTGCTGTGGGACGGCTCCGCGCATGCCGGCGGCTTTGCGGAGGGTCTTTCAAATATGCAGCTTCAGTTCGATCTGATGGACGTCCACCATATCTCTCTTACGCGGATGAAGGAGTACGAAGCCGTGATCCTGCCCGACGGGTTTGCGGTCATGGAGGATCTCCCTGAAATTCTTGAGGCATTTGTGCATGCCGGCGGGAATCTTATCATGGAGCGGACAACCGCAGACGGGTTTGAGGCCCTGACTGAGCTCTCCGGGTGCAGTGATATTTACGAGGAAAGTACTTCACTTTCCGCGGCATATCTCCGGCTCGAGACGCAGGATCCTGCCCTCAGAAGAGATCTTGAGGATACGCTGTATATTCCGCTGAAAGGCCGCATGCTGTATCTCCGTCCCGCGGAAGGTACGGAGACGCTCCTTTCGCTGGTACCGCCGTTCGCGCCGCCGGACGCTGTGGGCGCGCCGCCGGAGCGGGCATCACTGCCCGCGGAACGGACGGAAATTGCCGGAGCGCTCATGCACCGAGTGGGCAGGGGCTCCGTGATCACGCTCTCCTTCGGGCTTTCCGCGCTGCTGCCCGCGTACCATCTGGAAGACCACAACCTGCTTCTAAGAAACCTGCTGCTATATTCCTCTCCGAATAACGTGTTTGAAACGGAACAGCCTGCGGCGGGTATTCTCGCCTGCGTGTATACATCCGGAGAACACCTTCTGGTACACCTGATCAACGGGATCGGGAAGCGGCCCAGGATCGGTCACTTCCCGGTGCACGGTCTTTCTTTCACGGTCAGGCTTCCGGAAGGGATGATGCCTTCCTCCGTCCGCGGTGTGATCGAAGGAAGTCCTGTGACGTATGAACTGATCCCGGAAAAGGCGGATACACCCGGATGCGGTCAGCAGCTTCGGGTCTCGCTTGAGACGCTCGACGTCTGGGAGATGGTGGACATCGAATAGTACTTTTCTATTCCGCCATACCCTTTGATCAGTTTTCCTTCGCGGGTCTTGTCTATGAAGTTATGAAGACGCTTCTCATATTCCTCCGGCCGTTTTTCTGCGGCCTCGATGTAGGCGATACGGATGCGCTTATACGGTTCTGAAAACCGCTGATAATTCTGCCATACCGTACTGTCCTCCATGAGCGCACGGAGAATGTCCGGAGGAAAAACAAACCAGATCTCCTTATCCGTCTCAAAGTGATCCAGGAGATAAGCCCGCCACTCGCTTCTTTCACTTGTAAAAAAAGTATTCATCTTTTCTATTTGTTTCCGCGATACTGCAAATCACTCTTCCAGCCAGGCGGTATGCTCCCAGATCTTCCTGAAATCGATCACACAGCCGCCGTCGAAAATACTGACCGGGACCTGGTCCTCCATCCCGTAGATCCTGCATACCGATTCACTTTCGTCCATCAGATAAACAAGAATCCGCTTTCCTTTGAGATCGATCATCCAGTATTCTCTGACCCCCGCATGGAAATATATATCATACTTGAGGGACATATCCTTCCACATAGTGGATGGTGACAAAACTTCGACGACCAGATCCGGCGCTCCATGGCATTTTCCGCCCTTCATTTTCGAACGGTCGCATACGACTATGACGTCCGGCTGGACCATCGTTTTATTATCATTATTCAGCTGTACGTCCAAAGGTGAGATAAACGGGGTACATTCTCTCCCTTTCTCAAGAATGTAATTGGTCAGTTCGCGATAGATCATTCCTCCCATCATCTGATGGCCTGACGAAGGCGCCTCCATCACATACAGGTCTCCGTTGATCAGTTCATACCGCCGGTCGTCCGGAAGACGCAGATAATCCTCTACTGTGTACTCCCCCTGCTTTTTCCCGGTCGATTTTGCGCTGCTCCCCTCCACGGTATACCCGCTCGATTCCTCAACAAAAGCCGGTCTGAGCTCTTCCGGACCTTTTCCCGCATCCTCCCCGGCAAGAACCTTTTCCAACGCCAGCAGCGTGTCATAACGCGGCGACTTTGTGATCCCGCCGAACACTTTCTGCACGGTCCCGAGCGGCACACCGCTTAATTCCGCGATTTGTTCATTAGTTAATCCCAGCTGCCGCTTTTGTTCACGCATTTCTTCGATACGCATGAAGGTCCTCCTGTTTTGTACGGGTATCAGGCCGTATGGCTGATTGATGGTCCCTTTTATTTATAATTTATATACCATATATGGATCGTTTTGTCAAACGGAAGGTTTCCATTATAACCATTTATGGTTGGTTTACCGTAAGATACAGAACATAAATTATCTGTTTTTGGATTTATATGTGATTTATAGATCCATTTTGCAGTTCAACACAATCTGTTCGTCCAGACTTGTTATAATGTCAGGAGACGAATTCAAATCCGGTGCACTAATAATACCATACCCTTTTCATTCTGAATTTGTGTCAAAACAAAGAGGGTATCGGCTTCACCCGCCCCTTCAGTCCAAATGTGCGGCCTCATCAGACTGCCCGGAAAACGCCATCCCCTTTCCTCAAGAAGGCGCTCTCCGGGTACGTTTCCTGTTCTGCCATATCAGGGTTTGCTGCTCGCTCGGCCTGTTACTCCTTATGACGCATCGCATAGTCCTCCTGGATATCGTCGGCCCAGTCTTCGCTGACCTTTGCCGCCCCGGGAGCCGCTGCCCGGAACTTTGAAACGGTCCTGCTGAGGGATGCGTAATTGAGCTCGATGCCCGCGCTGTCGTTCTCAAAATTCACCGCGTTGCCGCGGCGGATGCCAAAATCCCGTGCGGTAGTGACCGCGTCGATGTTCGCACCTAAGAACAGGAATTCCCAGCCGTACTTCTCCTGCTGCCGCTCGATCATCTCCCGGATCCGCTTCCCCGTATACTCCCGGCTCGCGTTCTCCATGCCGTCTGTCGTAATGATCACGAGCGTCCGGGCCGGCCGGTCCTCCTCCCGCGCGTACTTGTGCACGTTTCCGATGTGGCGGATCGCCCCGCCGATCGCATCTAAAAGCGCCGTGGTCCCGCGCACATAGTACTGGGAAGCGGTCATTTTCTCTACCTTCCGGACGGGCACGCGGTCGTAGAGCACCTCCTGCCTGTCGTCAAAGAGCACGCACGACACGTACGCCTCGCCCTCCTCCTTCTTCTGCTTCTCAATAAGCGAGTTGAACCCGCCGATGGTATCGTCCTCCAGTCCGCCCATGCTGCCGCTCCTGTCCAGGATAAATACAAGCTCAGTTAACTTTTCGTTCATTTCATTTTCCTCCGTTTTCTTTTCGTTTTGCAAAGGCTTCCCCTGGAAGGGGAAGGCTGTAAAGGGAAGTTCTTTCGTATCCGGACCCATCATAACGGATGCAAAAACAAAAAAGGTCGCCTGCGAAGCGACCTTTTCAAAAAAATTTTGTCAGTCTTAAGACAGCCTTCTCACACAGTAAAACCTGTCAGCCTGAAAACGGGCAACTCTTCCCGGCACTATTCCTTCCCGTCCTCATCCTTCACACACTCCGCCGGCCCGCCGCACGTACCGCCGTACGGGCACCCGGCGCAGCCGGAAAACTTACCGGACCGCTGCCGGCGCTTTAACAGTATATAAAGCCCGACCGCGATAAATGCCGCAAGAAGCGGTATCAGAATATCCCAGAAATTCATCGGCACACCTCACAGAAACAGTCAGATATCTGCCCAAAAACACTCCATTCTGCCTTGCCCGGCAGCATCCGGCCCGCTCACCCGGCCCCGAAAAAAAGCCCGAGAAGCCTGACGATAAGTGCCGCGATCCACGCGATCCCGCACTGCCACAGAACAACATACAGCGACCATTTCCGCCCGAGCTCGCGCCGGATGGCCGCAACGGCCGCCACACACGGCGTATAGAGCAGGCTGAACACGAGCATTGACGCTGCAGCCAGCGCGCCGATCGCCCCGACGCCCCCGCTGAATAAAGTCTCCATGACCGACACCACGCTCTCCTTCGCCATAAACCCGCTGATGAGCGACGTGATGATCCGCCAGTCGCCTAAGCCCACCGGCTTCATGATGGGCACGAGTAAACCCGCTGCCGCCGCCAGGATGCTCTCATGCGAATCCTCGACCAGGTTGAAGCTGAAATCGAAGGTCTTTAAGAACCAGACGACGATGGTCGCAATCAGGATCACGGAAAACGCGCGGTGCAGGAAGTCCCGCGTCTTTTCCCACAGGAGCTGGAGCACGTTCCGCGCGCTCGGGAAGCGGTAATTCGGGAGCTCCATCACAAAGGGCACCGCCTCGCCCTTGAAGAGCGTATTCTTAAACAGGAATGCCGCAAGGATCCCCGTGAGGATCCCGAGAATATAAAGCCCGGTGATGATCATCCAGCTGTACTTCGGGAAGAACGCGCTTACGAAAAACCCGTAGATCGGCAGCTTGGCCGTGCATGACATAAACGGCGTGAGGAGGATCGTCATGCGGCGGTCGCGTTCGCTCGGAAGCGTCCGGGTGGACATAACCGCGGGCACCGTACAGCCGAAGCCTAAGAGCATCGGCACGATGCTCCGTCCGGACAGACCGATCCTTCTGAGGAGCTTATCCATCACGAAGGCCACGCGGGCGATGTACCCGCTGTCCTCCAGCATGGACAGGAAGAAAAACAGGATCAGGATGATGGGCAGGAAGCTCACCACCGTACCCACACCTTCAAAGATACCCTCGAGTACCAGGCTCTGCACCGCAGCGTTCACATGAACGCGCTCCATGCCGGCCTGAACGAGTCCCTTGAGCCCGTCGATGCCTGATTCCAGAAGGTCCTGGAAGAACGGCCCGACCAGGAAGAACGTCAGGAAAAACACCAGCGCCATCACAAGGATGAACACCGGGATGCCCGTGAACTTGCCTGTCAGCACGCGGTCCAGCCGCTCGCTCCGGACGTGCTCTTTACTCTCATGCGGCCTCACAAAGCACTGGTCGCAGACCTTTCTGATAAAATCGAAGCGCATGTCCGCCATGGCGGCGCTGTGATCCAGCCCGCGCTCGGTCTCCATCTGGAGGACGATGTGCTCGAGCATCTCCTTTTCGTTCTGATTGAGGTCCAGCCGGTCCATGATGAGCCGGTCGCCTTCCAGAAGCTTGCACGCCGCAAACCGTATGGGCAGCTCCGCCCGCTCCGCATGGTCTTCTATAAGGTGGCTCACCGCGTGGATCGCACGGTGCACCGCCCCGCCGTGGTCCTCCGCCCCGCAGAAGTCCTGCCGCGCAGGCTTCTCCTGGTATTTCGCGATGTGGACTGCATGGCGGACGAGTTCATCGACGCCCTCGTTTTTTGCCGCGGAAATGGGCACTACCGGCACACCCAGCATCGCTTCCATCTCATTGACGTCCACGGTACCGCCGTTTCCCCTGAGTTCATCCATCATGTTGAGCGCGACCACCATCGGGATGTTCAGCTCGAGAAGCTGCATCGTGAGGTAGAGGTTCCGTTCGATGTTCGTGGCGTCCACGATGTTGATGATCGCCTTCGGGTGTTCGTCCAGTACGAAATTCCGGGAGACCAGTTCTTCGCTGGAATACGGGGACATCGAATAGATGCCCGGCAGGTCCGTGATGAGCGTGTCCGGGTGGCGGCGGATCGCACCGTCCTTCCGGTCCACGGTGACGCCGGGGAAGTTCCCGACGTGCTGGTTCGAGCCGGTCAGCTGGTTAAAGAGCGTGGTCTTGCCGCTGTTCTGGTTGCCCACCAGGGCGAACGTGAGCAGCGTCCCGTCGGGCAGCGGGTCGCCGCTCCCCTTCGGATGATACCGGCCCTCTTCACCAAGGCCCGGGTGCTCGGAGGTCCGCCGTTCCGTGTCCCGTGTCTTCCGCTCGGGTGCGTCTTCAAGCAGCGTCGCGCCGATCTTCTCCGCGTCCGCAACGCGGAGCGTGAGCTCGTAGCCGTGGATCCGCAGCTCCATCGGGTCGCCCATCGGCGCGAGCTTGATGAGAGTGGCCTCCGCACCGGGCAGGACGCCCATGTCCAGGAAATGCTGCCGGAGAGCACCTTCGCCGCCTACTTCTTCGATTCTGGCCGACTGTCCCGGCTTTAATTCACTTAATTTCATAACGTATGACCCGTAAAATATTGCTGTGTATTACGGCAGCTGCTTCTCAGTAATTGCTGAGCATCGGCAGGCCGTACTCGTCAAGTACGGCGTCGAGCTCATAGACGTCGTATATTTCGTTCTCGATAAAATAACGGACGATGAGGTCCGACCGGCTGCCGTTTGAAAGCGTGTAGCCGGCGCGGCCGAGGAGGTCGAGCGTTTCATCGAGGGTCAGCCGGAGCCCGAACGACAGCAGGATGGCCGTAGATTTTTTCGGATTATAATTCTCATTGAGCCTGATCTTTGAAAAAACCTTCCGGTCCAGGTTCGCCCGCTTGTAGACTTCCTTCTCCGTATAGCCGCGCTCGCGGATGGTCCGCATGAGCCGCTGCTGGAAGTTTTCGGAGAGTTCGCCGAGGACCTCGTCCAGGGACCGCTTCTTCGCCGCGGCCTTAGGAGCGGTGTTTGCTGCCGGGCGGGCTACAGAATGAGATGCGGCGCCTGCCTGCGGCCTGACAGCCATGTCTGCCGGAGGCCTGCCCTGAGGCTTCTTTGCTAAGAACGCGTCGGACTCTGCCGAATACTTCGCACCGGCCCGGGGCTTCTTCATGTACTCGTAACGGACGTCCGGAGAAGGCTTAGTGTCTGCCTCTTCGTGAGGCCGTGGCACTTCTTCCGGCTTTTCGTGAGGCCGTGGCGCTTCTTCCGTCTGCAGTTCTTCATCCATCCGGGCTGATTCGTAAGACATGACTGCGGAAGTATGCCACATGACAGATTCATCAGATATGGCCGAAGTATCCGGCATGGCTGAGTCATCCGTCACGGCAGCCTGCGCCATCATGTTCATCATGATATCTGATGAAGCATGCGTAACCGTGACCTCTTCCGCATAATGCTCATCAAGATAAGCGCTGATCTTCGCAAAAAGCTCAGGCGTTATTTTGTTTTTAGTTTTCTCATTTAGTAATTTTCTCAAAGCCATATATAAAGCTTCTCATTCTCTTCTTCTCATGTTCTGAGTGAGCCCTGCACCGCCTTTCGGGACGAACAGGTCTGATCAGCATAAAGTACATTAAAACGTCTGATCTGTGTCTCACTTACTGGCAGTAGTTTATTGTGAGATGCTTCGCTTATTTCATGTAATGAGCCCGTTCCTCCAAATATTCGTCGCAAAAAACGGTATTAAAAGTCGTAGCTTGCTGTAGTGACGATTCCGCACTCTCAATACGCCTGTGCCCATCTCGCACCCATAATACTCTGTATTCACAACGAATGCGCCTGAAACCGAACCTCCGCGCGGGGCTTTCGCCCAGGTTTTCTGAGGGGGACGGCCGGTCTCCGAAGAGCCGGCATTGAATGTATGCTTACGCACACAGAGAACTCTTTCCCAACCTGTGAACTTTACCGGATAACCAATAACACACAACGGATAACAGATAACATTGAACATTCCGCCAGAGTTAAAAAGGGTGTCCGGCCTCACGGAAAAACGAAGCCGGGAAGCCTCCCGGCCTTGAATCCATTTCCAGTTGAAGCTGCTTCCAGCTCCGCATCAAACTGCTTACAGCTCCACCTCAAACTGCACCGTCTGGTTGTAAAGGTCCAGCGCCATCTGCAGCTTCAGGATCTCCGCGCTCACTGCTTCAAAGTCCCGCTTCGCGGCCTCAATATCATAGTTCGCGTAGCGAAATTCCGGAATGGCTACGCGGGCGGACGTGACGCTCCTGAGCTGCATGCGCTCCTTCGGGAGCCGCCTTCTCAGGGAATCCAGCTGGTACTTCCTGTTGTTGAGCTGGGCCATCGTCACGAGGATCTCGTCCACGGACATGATCCTGCCGTCCACCGGGATCTCCGCAAGCGCGTTGCTCTTATTGAGCGCGTGCTTCACAACGACCGTCTTCCGGTCAAGCTCCCGGATCGTCTCACTGACCTTCTCATAATCATAGTCCGGGATGACCGGCTCTTCGCCCTCGGCCGCTTCATAAAAGCA
Source organism: Lachnospiraceae bacterium (assembly GCA_017441825.1). Lineage (GTDB taxonomy): Bacteria > Bacillota > Clostridia > Lachnospirales > Lachnospiraceae > UBA1267. Next base: position 1,019 of record JAFRVD010000035.1, on the reverse strand, counting down.
GCTGTCCTGCTCCTTCTGGACCCAGTAATTCTTCTCCTCTTCGAACTGCTTCAGCAGCTTGTTCGCATAGGAAGATGTGATTTTCATATGCATCCCTCCTCATCCAGATATTCCTTTATGGCCGACCAGGGGCCAATGAGCCTTTCCACGGACCATGCGGCGTTCGCGGGACTCGTGGACGGCAGAAGAACGGCCTCGCGGCCGGTCGCCTTTTCGATATGCTGCCTGTACAGCCTGTACGCTGTCCCGCCGTTCACAAAGATCGCGCGGATGTCCGCATGGGAAAGGATCTCCGTGAGATCATTCGGGACCGCATTTTTTATGGACGCGTCCGAAGAGCCCGTGATCTCACACGAGTGGATCACATCCCATAACGCGATATGGTTCCGAATGAGCATCGACCGCTTTTCCGGCACCGTCCCGGGACAGGGCTCGCCCAGGATCTCTGAGACCACCCGCCAGAACCGGTTCTGCGGATGCCCGTAAAAGAACTGCGCCTCCCGCGACTTGACGGACGGAAACGACCCCAGGATCAGGATCCTGGACGCGCTGTCATAAAGCGGCGGTATGGGATGTACGATGACCATCTCTAAGTCCTCCGAAGCTCAGACTGAGCAGCACTGATTTCTGCTGTCTACTATACACCCACACAGGCCAAAGTTCAATATTGCCGGCAAAATACCGGCCCGCCGGCGGCCTCATCTCTTGCCCTTCCCCCGCCGATGTGGTATCATAATATAAATTTTTGTTATTTTTCGCACATAACAGCGAGGTGCTTTATGAACGATCTCAAGCTGATCTTCGCGAGCAACCTGATCCGGCTCCGCCGCGAAGCGGGACTCACACAGGCGATGCTTGCGGAAAAGATCAATTATTCAGATAAATCCGTTTCCAAGTGGGAGCGCGGGGATTCACTTAGATAAAGATACCACACCATTCCCACGCTGACTTTTGCTCAACCGATACAGCCGGAGGGCTGGATAACAAGAAAAGGCGGTATGCGCCCCGTAGAGGGGTAG
>JAFRVD010000004.1 GCA_017441825.1 Lachnospiraceae bacterium | reverse complement strand
CGCGGAAAACCTTGCGGCAGCGGCCGACGGCGAGAACTATGAGTGGACCGACATGTACGAGGGCTTTGCGAAGACCGCCGAGGAAGAGGGCTTCCCGGAGCTTGCGAAGAAATTCCGTCTGGTCGCCGCGATCGAGAAGCACCACGAGGAGCGTTACCGCGCGCTGCTTAGAAACGTCGAGGCGCAGGAAGTCTTTAAGAAGAGCGAAGTAAAGGTCTGGGAATGCCGGAACTGCGGCCACATCGTTGTCGGCACCGAAGCGCCGGAAGTCTGCCCGACCTGCAGTCATCCGCAGAGTTATTTCGAAGTCAGCGCCGAGAACTATTGATCCGAAGCGTAAAAACGCATCGAAAAAGGTCCGGATTTTCCGGACCTTTTTCCTGTTTATGAGGCAATCTGTTTACTGTCCCGCAAGCTGCAGTTCTTCCGCGTGCTTCTTCATGCCTTCGATGACGATCTCGGCGACGTCCCGGATGTCCATCTGTGCCTCCCTGCCCGATATTTCCTGAGCCGGAAAATGCTGCTTTATGGATCGTTCATAAGGAACGTCCGGTGACGAAAAGCATCGTATCATATTTCGTGATTGAGAAACAATGCGTTTTCGGGTACAATATAAATTCTACAGCACCTTATGACAAAGGAGAATGAAATGAAACGAATTGCAGTCACCTATGAAAACGGACAGATCTTCCAGCATTTCGGCCATACGAAGACCTTCAAGATCTATGAGTGCGAGAACGGCCTCGTATCCGACGCGAAAATTGTCGACAATGAGGGCGCGGGCCACGAAGCACTGGCGGATCTTCTTGGGGAGAAGGGCGTGGACGTCCTGATCTGCGGAGGTCTTGGGAACGGTGCGATGCAGGCGCTTCAGGATGCCGGCATCGAAGTCGTCTCCGGCGCGGAAGGCGAAGCCGATGAGGCGGTCCGGGCATACCTTGCGGGAGAACTGGAATCCAAAGGCGTGAACTGCGATCATCATGAAGAAGAGGCCGGATCCGAAGAAGAGGAGAGCTGCACTTCGGATTGTTCAAGCTGCGGACACCGCTGCGGCCGCGAACCGCTTCAGGGCAAGAATTCCGGCAAGATCGTCCGTGTGCACTACCGCGGGACCTTCAACGACGGCACACAGTTTGATTCTTCCTATGACCGCGGCGAGCCGCTTCAGTTCATCTCCGGCGCAGGCCAGATGATCCCCGGTTTCGACCGCGCGGTCATCGACATGGAAGTCGGCGAAACGCGCGACATCCATCTGATGCCCGAAGAGGCTTACGGCCCGGCGCATCCCGGCATGATCTTCACGGTGCCGATCCAGGAAATGCCCGGCTCGGAAGAAGCCAAGGTGGGCGACCGTGTCTATCTGCAGACTGTGGACGGACGTCCGGTCCCGGCACGCGTCACCGCCATCGAGGACGGCAGCATCACCTTCGATGCCAACCATGAAATGGCCGGCAAGGAACTGAACTTCCATATTGAACTCGTAGAGGTCGTGGACTGATCCGCTTCCGATCGCGAGTGACAGAACCGCCGTTTTCTTCGGAAAACGGCGGTTTTTCATGCTTTTCTGCCAAAAAACGGTAGACAAATTATTTTTTCTCATGATAAAAGTGATGTCAAGTGGGATGACATTTTCCCAAAGGGAAGCGGAAGATTTTTTCAGACAGGCGCTCTTTTTCAGAAATGGAGAAGGCATTTCTTTAAATCCTTGAAAGGATAGGGAGGCACCCGATGAAGATGAAAAAAATGCTCGGCTTATTGCTTGCATGTGTGCTGATTGCCGGGATGATCCCGCACTCCGCATTTGCGAAGAAAACGCCTGCGGACGGCGGTACTTCAGAACCCTATGTTTATACCAAAGAGGACAGGGCCGTCCTGGACCGGGAAATGTTCTCACGGATCGACGAAGTCGTCGAGACCGCGAGGAAACGGATCGGACCTGCCGATGAACTGAACGGCGGGGACGGGAAGGGACGTGCGGTCCTTACGGAGGCGGATTACATCGATCTGATTCCGGAAGTCATCCGGACGATCGAAAGCTCGGATATTTACGTCGAAGGATCGCTTCAGCAGAATGGAGTTTTCCTCGTCTGGCAGACCACGCTCGGCATGCCCTGCGCCTATGATCCATGGATGGAAGCCATGACGGACGGCATGGAGTTCGGAAGAAATTCCGGAACAGGCGAAGAACCAATGAGCGTGATGGCGGAGAAAAACGCGGAGGCAGCGGTAAAAGCGCCTTCCGCAGGGCTCCAGGCGGAAACGCATTATCCTGCCGCGAAGGAGCTTGCACTGATCTCGCCCTATTGGGAAAACAATGATAATAATAAAGATGGTAGTTTTGGGGACCCAGGCGGTTCAGATGAAACACGCGAACAATGGGAGGCTCTCTGTGCGTCTATTGGAAGCTCGACGGATCATTATTATGCCATGGGAAATGCTACGATAGACAATATCGCAAAAGCCATGGAAGAATGCGCCTATGTTTTGGTCGATTCACATGGCAACACGGATTATAACAACGGGTATGGCGATCGTACCAGTCGCGCGAACTGCTCGTATATCTGCCTTACTACATCTGCTGGACTCACCAGTGCAGATACGGCAGGAGAATTCGGACCGTTCGGCAGTTATTATTATGCTTTATACACAAAGTCGGGAGCAATGGTCAGCGGAACCTGCATCACGAATCATATGGACAAGGCCGCGCCCGGAAGCTACGTAGATCTTGGAATCTGCCTCGGAATGGCGACAGATGGGCTTTTCAGGCCGCTCCGGAATGCCGGTGTTGAAGCGGTACTGGGCTATTCTCAGACGGTAAACTTCGGCTATTGCGGAGATTATCTCAGATCAGTTATGAGTTCTCTTGGTGAAGGCAGCACCCTCTCAGCCGCCATCCAGATCGCCAAAGATACTTACGGCAACTGGAGCGGTGATTCTAAAACGATATCGGAGGCACAGAAGAACAGAGCCGCTTTCCCGATCGTCGTCTCTTCAGAAGACCCCTATCCGGGACACGGGAATGTCGATGATCTGCAGGATGTGAAATCCACCTGGTGCCTATATGAACCCGGAACGCGCAGTTTCCTTGTGGCTTCGGATATTACTCAGGTTGGCCTGACGAGACCTGCGCTGATCCCCGGACTTGATGTCGCGGTGTGGGCGGAGATTAATGGAGAATTCGTTACGCTGCCTTCCGATCGCCTCGGCGTTGTCTGGGAAGGCTCATTCGATAACACAGATTGGAGTGATCCCATAACCGCTGAGGCCGGCACGGTGCAAGCGGCCTCATTTGCCAAAAATACGGTCGGGCTATGGATCAGAGCCAGGATCACGCCGAAAAATCAGGAAGGGCATACATTTACCCTGTATTCACCTATGCTTCAGATCAGGGAAAAAATAGAGAATTATGGAACGCCGACACCCCCTCAAGTCTGGACAGGACGTGAAGGAATCGTCTACCTGAGCCCCGCTTCGGGTCAGGAATATCTTGTTACGACGTCGGAGACTGCCCCGTCAGAGGCAGAATGGGTCTATGCCTTTACGATCGATACGGGAGTTGATACCGACATCAGAAGCAAACTTACCTTCGGCAAGATGAATTATGTTTACACACGCTATTTCGAAACGGACAGTATGACCGCGGGAACGAGCGTCGTGTCGACGCCATTCTGGTACGGGCGGTCAGATGGCTCCCTTGAGGGGACGAAGCTAAATCTTACCCTCGCGGCCACTCCCTATACCTCCCATTCAGAAGGATTCTATGAAACGGACATTGTGAAGGTTGACGTGAGTCCGATCCCGGACAACGACAGATTCGTCGGCTTCCCGGGCAGCACGTGGATGGTCGTGGGAGAAGCTATCGGAGATGCCGGCGTCTTCTATGAGGATTTGGCCTGTACGACAAAGCTGAAGTCAGATACTGATTATAAGACCGTGTATCTGAAACTGATGAAGCCGATGAACGACGTGGCAATTTCCTGCGGAACCACGTCTACGAAGGGCTGCTATACGTTCTTCGACGTGGCAGACATCCAGGGCAGATACCAGGTCTCGAAAGTGACGGTTCCGGAGTATTCCATTCAGATCGGCACGCTTGTCACCGGACTTCCTTTCTCCTACGGGCCGGACAAGGCAGATTATTACGTGGAGCAATTATACACCAGAAGAAATACAAACGCGCAGGAAAACGGTCCGGAAGGGACAGAGCCCATTGTTACCTTCCACGCGGACGGGACGATGACCGTGGATACGAATCCCTGCGAACAGGGCGGATACAATCTTCTGATCTATGACGTCAATTCGACCAATCCGGTCGGCCGAATGCGTATCTGGGTCGGTGACTTTGACAGGGCTCCGGTGACGAAGATCGAATTCCTGAAGGGACAACGGACCTGTTATAAAGGCGGATGGGTAGCCGTCAAGCTGAAGACCGATCCGGAGAACGGCGCAGGCCTTCTGACCTGGAAACTCTATCATCTGAAAACTGAGTACACTGTGACAGAGTGTACATATGCTTCGATCAATGGACCTGAGCAGACAGTCGGAAACGTATGCACCGCATATATTACGGTCAACGAAGACGCTGTGAGTGGAAATGCCATCATAGTAGAGGCCATTTGCGGTACAAAGACGGCCAGATGCAGAATCGAGGTTCTGGATCCCCCGCGGATCATTTCCCAGCCCAAGGATGTGGTGTGCCGTGAAGGCGAAAATGCAACGTTTACCGTAGAAGCAACGGGAGATGACCTGACCTATCAGTGGTATTACCGCGGACCAGAGGCGGATATCTGGACCCCTTGCGTAGGATCAGGAGCGAATACGGCATCTTACACGGTCTATACATATTCAGGGGTCGATGGATATAAATACCGCTGCTGGATTAATGGAGGCATGCAGATCAGCAGGGACGCGGAGCTCATTATGCTGAAATCGCTAAAACAGGCGGAGATCACGGCCCCGGGACCGATGGTCGGCACGAATCCGGTTTTCCAGGCTTCGATCCCAGAGAGTGCGAACTATATCATCGGAACGAAAGTCTCCTGGTATGACTGGACTACGGATAAACACCTGACCCCTACGGAAAAGTTTATAGAGGGTCATGTCTATAACCTGCGTGTCATCCTGTATGGGAAGCGAGGGTATTATTTCTCCGATGATGTGTCCGTGACGATCAACGGAAAGGAATGCACCTGCCATAGCTATCCGGATGGAATAGAGGGATCCGGCGGTCTTGCGGCAGCAGTCGTTGACTATGCCTTCCCGCCGCTCGAAGCGGAAGCAGTCCGGATCTATGGAAGCAGCCGCTACAAGACCGCCATGCAGAGTGCGGATTACATCAAGATGCGGAATTCCGGTGCGAAGTTCGATACCGTCATCGTGGCATATGGTGAGAATCATGCGGACGCGCTGTCCGGGAGCTGGCTCGCATCTGTGACCGGCGCGCCGATTCTTCTGGTGAAAGATACCCAGGAGAAAAATGTGCTGAATTATATCAAGGCGAACGTCAACGCGGGCGGAAAAGTGTATATCCTCGGCGGAAGCACCGTGGTGTCCGATGCATTTTACAATGCCGTCAAGTCGGCAGGGTATATCCCGCAGCGCCTCTCCGGCAGCAACCGCTACAAGACCAACATCGAGATCCTGAAAGAGGGGATCAGACTTGGCGGGAGCATGAAAGAACTTCTGGTGTGCTCAAGCACAAGTTACGCAGACGCGCTGTCGGTCAGTTCGGTCGGCAAACCGATCCTCCTGGTCGACACGAAGCTCAGGGACGTTCAGAAAGAATACCTTTCAGCCTTCACTTTCTCGAAGATCTATATCATCGGAGGCCAGGCTGCTGTCAGTGAAGACGTTGAGAATGAACTTAAGGCCTATGCTTCGAATTCTTCCGCCATGACCCGGTTAAGCGGCAGCAATCGCTACAAGACCTCAAGAATGGTTGCGGATACCTTCTTCACGAGCGATACGATCCCCGCGGTCCTGGTCTACGGACAGAACTTCCCCGACGGGCTTTCCGGAGGAGCTGCCGCAATGGCGATCGGCGCTCCGGTGCTTCTGGTGGAGAACAAGAAGACCGACCAGGCGAGGGAATGGGCGGCCGCTCATGCTTCGAGAAGCTGCCTTGTCCTGGGCGGACCGACGCTCATTTCTGACGCAAATGTGCAAACGGTGATGCTCAATTCGACACTGACCGTGCGCGTATTTGGACAGTAAAAAGGCATGAAGAAGCCCCGGGAGGTTCTTCCACGAGGCTTTCGGTTGGATATGGCATGAAGAAGCCCCGGGAGACAGATCCCGGGGCTTTCGAGTGGGCCGTGATAGTGAGGTTCCGGGAATGGATTCCCGTTTTTTTCAGCTGAAGCTCATATCTGGCCTTTCCACGCTTCAGGAAGGAAGGTCAGGGTGTTCCGGATCATGTCCCGAAGGAGGGAGCGCCCATCTTCCGGACTGATCCGCCCGGAAACAAGCGGATCGTTCATGAACGCCTCGAAAGCAGAGGCGAAATCACAGCGGACCGCCGCGTTATAGGTGAGTTCATGACCGTCGGTATGCACCTTGACGAGCTTCAGAAGCTCCTCCGAGAGCGGACCTGCATAGACCGGACGGACGCTGTCCCGGGAGAAGACCGCGTTGGTCTCGACGACGGCAGAAGCAGGCAGGTTTGGGATCTGCAGCGCGGTGTTCGGAATATTGACGTTGGAGACGACCCGCGTGAGACCGCACAGCGCTTTGATGAGCAGGATCCCTTCCTCGCCGGTCGGTTCAAGGGAGAATTCCTCGGTTCCCTGATAAAGCCTCTCGGAACGCTGAAGACGCATGAGAAGGTCATTTTTCCGCCAGCTCACGGGTGTGAGGCCGAACTTCCAGCGTGCGACGGTTTCGGGGTCACGGAGATAATCGTCTCCCGGCATGAATTCGGCCAGATGCCTGTCGCCGGCCGCGGCGATCGCGCCGAAACGCCGGAAGAGGTCGAATTTGACCAGATGCGCGCAGTTGAAGGTGGAGTTCATCCAGTTCCGGTCCGGTTCGTCATAGCCCTCGGGATGCCGGCGGATGAATTCCTCATAGACAGGGAAGAGATCGTATCCTTTATAGGAAGCCTGGTCGAACCAGGTAAAATGATTGATGCCTAGGACGTTGACGTGCACGTCTTCACGGCGGACGTCGGGGATCCCCAGCACTTCCTCCGCCGCGGCGGCAAGAACCTTCTGCGTGCCGAAGACTTCGTGGCAGCAGCCAAAGGCCTTGATCCCGGGGAAGACCCGATAGAGCGTCTTTACAAGAAGGCTCATGGGGTTCGTATAATTGATGACCCACGCTCCTGGCGCGAAGTCACGGACCGCTTCCGCGATCGTGACGAACATCGGAACCGCACGGAGCGCGCGGACGATCCCGCCCGGACCGGCCGTATCGCCGACGGACTGCCAGATGCCGGATCGTTCCGGAAGATGCACGTCCGATTCCATTTCGTCAAATGTCCCCGGCAGAATGGAGATCACGACGAAATCGGAGCCCGTAAGCGCTGATTCCAGCGTGTCGTGGACCTCGTAAGCCCATTTTCCGGAAACGTCCGGACGGGACGTGAGCCGGTTTCCGATCACCGCGTTCCTGATAGCCGCCTCGCGGTCGATGTCGTAAAGGCGGATCGTACCGGAAAGCTCTTTTTCAAGCGCCAGATCTGTCATAAAAGTCCAGGCCCAGCCGCGGGAGCCGCCGCCGATATAGGCGATTTGAAGATCTGTTACTTTTCCGTTCTCGTATTTCATAAAGCCCCCTCCGGATCTGTGAGTGGCCTGGCCGGTAGGAGCCGGACAGGTCTTCTTCATATATACGATGCGCCCGGAAAAACCGCAAGCGCGACTTTCCCGCCCCGTGTCTCGTATTTATAGTAAGGACCCGTATTGCGGGCAGAGCGCTTCTATGGTATAAATGGGACAATCTTTTCTGTGCAAAACCGCGCGACGAGGAGCAGTCTATGCTTGTGAGGAATGGCATTTTAACCTGTTTCAGACAGAAGGGGAGGACCGTATTGTTCTTCCTTCTTCTCACGGTGCTTACGATGGTGCTTCTTCTGGCTCAGGGCGTGATGCTCTATTGCGATTCCGCGCTTACGCAGGCTGACAGCCAGTACCGCTCGATCGCGGTCGTGGAATACATGGGTGAAGACTACCCGTCCCAGGACGTAGCGGACCCCGCCTCCCGAAAGGCGCTGGAAGCCTTTGAGGCCATGGATCTCAGCTCGGTTCCGGGCGTCAAAGCCTTCACGAGGGGGAGCACCTTCTCCGCGGCCGCAGAGGGCTACCGGCGGAACGGCGGCAAAATCCCTTACCTGAACCATGCCGTGATCGTCTGTACCCGCTTCACGGAAATTATCGAACATCAGAGCGTGATACCCTTCACGACCGCCATCATCAACCAAAGCCTCTACTCCAGAAAAGACTATACAAACAACGTCATCGACATTCTCCTCACAGACCCGGATTTCAAGCCCGGGAAGGAAGATACCTACGTCCTCTGCGGGTATTTCGTGACGAAGACCACCCCCGAGATGCCTGCGAACGGCCT
>JAFRVD010000034.1 GCA_017441825.1 Lachnospiraceae bacterium | reverse complement strand
CCGCATCGGAAACCTTTTCCGGAACTACCATTACCCGAACTTCGCGTCCAGCCTGGACTGCGTATGACTTTTCAACACCTGTGTAAGAATTTGCAATTTCCTCTAACTGTTTCAGACGGTTGATATATGTTTCGATCGTTTCACGGCGTGCGCCGGGGCGTGCCGCGGAAATCGTATCCGCTGCCTGCACGATGCACGCGATCATGGATGTCGGCTCCACGTCTCCGTGGTGAGACTCCACCGCGTTGATCACAATCTGAGACTCCTTGTACTTCTTGCAGAGGTCAGAACCCAGCTGAACATGGGAGCCTTCCATTTCATGATCTACAGCTTTACCGATGTCATGCAGGAGGCCTGCGCGTTTCGCAATGCGGACGTCCAGTCCCAGCTCTGCTGCCATCAGTCCGGAAAGATGCGCGACCTCGATGGAGTGGCGAAGCGCGTTCTGTCCGTAGCTTGTTCTGAAATACATGCGGCCCAGCAGTTTCACCAGCTCCGGATGAATGCCGTGTACGCCCACTTCCTGAAGCGCACTGTCGCCTTCCTCGCGGATCTTTGTATCCACTTCCTTCTTGGACTTTTCAACCATCTCTTCAATCCTTGCGGGATGAATGCGTCCGTCAAGGATCAGCTTCTCCAGTGCCACACGCGCAATCTCGCGTCTCACGGGATCAAATGCCGAGAGCACAACGGCATCCGGGGTATCATCGATGATTAATTCCACACCGGTGAGCGTTTCCAGCGCCCGGATATTTCTGCCTTCACGGCCGATAATCCTGCCCTTCATTTCATCCGAAGGGATCTGCACCACCGTGATGGTGTTCTCCGCCACGTGATCTGCGGCACAGCGCTGAATGGCTGAAACCACATACTCGCGCGCACGTTTGTTTGCTTCGTCTTTAGCCTGCTGCTCAAGCTCACGGATGAGCCTGGCCGAGTCTTTCTTTACATCATCTTCAACAGATTTCAACAGGTGTTCTCTTGCCTGTTCGGAGGTCATTCCGGATACTCTTTCCAGCTCTGTCGTTATCTCTGCGATCTTCCGGTCGATCTCGGCATACTTCTTGTTCAGGCCCTCTTCCTTCTGGGAAATGGCAGTTTCACGCTTTTCCATGTTCTCAGATTTACGGTCCAAGGCTTCTTCCTTGTTCTGGATCCTCTTTTCACTCCGCTGGACTTCATTCCGGCGTTCGCGAATCTCCTTCTCCAGTTCGTTTTTCGAACGTAAGGTTTCTTCCTTGACCTCCAAGAGCGCTTCCCGTTTTGTTGCCTCGGCTGCTTTCAGTGCATCGTCGATGATCTCTCTGGACTTCTGTTCGGCGGAACCGATCTTCTCATTGATGATCTTTTTCTGATGGTTCCCGCCAAGGATCCAGGCGATCACTCCCGCTGCAATGACCAGAACGACTGCCACGATAATGATCACGATGGTTGTCGTACCCACAGGAGCACCTCCCTATTAAATTTTCATACAAATTTACCAATATATTCTATTCTTTTTTTTGCATATTGTCAATAGCTGATCCGTGTGAATTTTTACTTAACGCACGTCATACCAAAAGTGTAAGCTCGCGTCCGCTCTTCTCATACGGAATATAAGCCACGCCGGCGCGGGCGAGCATCCTTTTGGACGCCCGGATGGCAGGCGTATCCGCGTACTTGTCGTCCGCGTAAATGACCGTTTTGATGCCGGCCTGGATGACGGCCTTCGCGCATTCGTTGCACGGGAAAAGAGTCACGTAAAGCTTCGAGCCCTCCAGCGACCCGCCGCGGTAATTCAGGATCGCGTTCAGCTCGGAATGCGTGGTGTAGAAATATTTATTGTCCTCTCCGTCCCGGTTCCAGGGGAATTCCCCGTCCGGCAGCCCGTTCGGCAGGCCGTTGTAGCCCATGGAGAGGATCCGGTTGTTCTCGCTGACGATGCAGGCGCCCACCTGCGTGTTCGGATCCTTGGAGCGCATGGCTGAAAGCATGGCCACTCCCATGAAATATTCATCCCAGGAAATATGGTCCTTCCGTTCGTACATCAGAGATCCTCCTCGATCTGCTTCACCCGGCGGATGTGCCGGTCCACGTTGGAAAACCCGGTGTTTAAAAATGTTTCCGCGATCTTCACCGCAAGGCCCGGGCCGATCACGCGCTCGCCCATGCAGAGTACGTTTGCGTCGTTATGAAGGCGCGTCGCTTCGGCGGAGAAGCAGTCAGAGACCACTGCCGCACGGATCCCGCGGAACTTGTTTGCGGCCATCGACATGCCGATGCCCGTCCCGCAGAGCAGGATCCCCTTGTCGGCTTTTCCGTCCAGGATGGCTCTGCAGACCTTTTTCGCATAGACCGGGTAGTCCACCGCTTCCGTCCCGTCGCAGCCCATGTCCATGTAAGGGATACCCTTTTCTTCGAGATACCGGATGACTGAACGCTTCAGCGCGTATCCGGCCGTATCACATCCGATTGCTATCATTTCCCGCATCCTCCTCTGTTAAGCTCTTCTTCACTTACATAATTTCCGCCGGCGGCCTTTAAAAGCCGGTTCATGACCGCGCCGCCCATATCCGCTTCCGTAAAGTCCTCCGCATAGATCCGTGAAGCGTTTATAGCGTCGCAGGTCCGGAGGACGTCGTAAAGGTCTCTCGCAACACTTTCGGGGTCCGAAAGTCTTCCCATAGGAAGGACGTGCCCTCGCGTATATAAATGGATATGCTCCTCCGGCGCGATCACAGCCGTCCTTTCGTCGGCAAGGCTGCTGATCCTTTCCGCGGTCCTTACGGGGTCCCCGTAGACCACGGTAAGCGGCGCCTTCGGCGCGTAATGCCTGTATTTCATGCCGGGCGCCTTAGGCGTACCGGACACTTCTACTCTGTGGATGATGGCGTCCTTCGTAACGGCAGGGTCCATAAGCACTTCGCCCAGGACTTCGGAGAGCATCTCCCTCGTGATATAGCCCGGCCGGAGCAGCACCGGAATCTCACCTGAAAGGTCCACTATGGTGGACTCCAGTCCGATCCCCACGTCTCCGCCGTCCACAATGAGGTCGATCCTCCCGTCCATGTCTTCGATGACGTGGGCCGCCCTTGTGGGGCTCGGCCGGCCGGACAGATTCGCGCTTGGCGCGGCGATGGGCACGCGCGTGCTTTTAAGAAGCGCGTTCGCCACAGGATGCGAGGGCATCCGGACCGCCACCGTGGATAAGCCGCCCGTCGTTTCAAAGGGCACGATATCGGCCTTCGGGAGGACCATGGTGAGAGGCCCCGGCCAGAAGGCGTCCATGAGCTTTTCTGCGGATCCAGGAACCACTCTCACAAGCGGTGCGAGGTCTTCCTTTCTCCCGATATGGAGGATCAGCGGGTTGTCGGACGGACGGTTTTTGGCCGCGTAGATCCTGGATGCCGCGGTCTCCGAAAGGCCGTCGGCGCCTAGTCCGTAGACCGTCTCCGTCGGGAAAGCCACAAGGCCTCCCGCTTCCCAGACGGCCGCAGCCCTTTCACAGATCTTTAAAAGGTCTCCGCTGTCCGCCCTGAGGATCTCTGTTCTCATTTCGCTGCTTCAGCCTCCGCTGCGGCTGCCGCCTTCTTTTCCGACCACTCCCAGAAGAAGTAGTACCAGAGATTGCCCAGGCAGAAGCCTGTGCCGAAGAGTGCCAGGTAGTAGAATGCGACGTTGCCTGCCATGTAGCAGAGGATCAGGCAGAGGATCAGGCAGACGGTGTCGCCTATCAGCATGCCCTTCAGGTCCTTCAGCCTGCCGTGCTGCTTGCGCCTCGCAAAGCGGATCGTGATGATCCCTAAGAAGATCGAGACCAGGAATACCATGAGAAAGTCGACAACACCCACGAGCTCGAAGCCCAGCGTCTGGACCCATGTGATCCAGAGAAGGAGCGGCACGCTCACAAATGCAAGCGCAAGCGGCAGATACCGGCCGAAAATTTTACCTAAAACCTGTTTCATTTATTCCTCCGGTGCGGAAATTCAGTCCGCACGAATCGTTAATCTATGCCGAGGTCGAAGCTTCTCCCCTTCAGCATGCCTTTCTTTTCATCAATGCAGGTGACCCGGAGCCTGATATCCCCGCGCCCCGTCCGCCGTATATAGACCGACATGGTGCCACGGTACGTGCTCCTGTAGTTTTCCGTGTACGGAGTCAGGTCGGAAAGGCTGCCGTTTTCCATGCCGGCAAGCTCTCCCGCGCCTTCGACCTGCACGCGGAATACGTGGTCGTCCGTCGTCCGGTCGCCCTCCGCATCCAGAAGCTCCGTCTCGATCTGGAAGAGGTATCCGGTCTCGTCCGAAGCATCCGAAAAGCGCATGCTCCTTAGAAGGTCCGGTTCGTCAAAGAGGGTGAGGCGGACGTTCACTGCGTCATTGTCCGAGACCACCGGCTCTTTGGCCGTGCCTCCCCAGAGACGCGTACGGTCGTAGTATTCCGGGATCTTCGGGAAGCCGTCCTTATAGAGGAGCCCCGCCCCGGCGCTGTATACGGGCCAGCCGCGGGCTTCGCCGAGGTAATCGACGCCCGTCCACAGGAACTGTCCCATGACGTACGGATGGTCCGTGACCGCCTTCCACGCTTCCTCGCTCTTCCCGTTTTCAGAGCCTAAGATGGGCCTGTCCGGGAACCTTCTGTGGTGCTCTTCATAGAGCATCTCTTTATAGTTATACGCGATGACGTCAAAGGAATCGGTAAAGCCGAGGTCCGCAGAAAGCTCAGGGAAGGCAGCCGCTGCCGTGACCGGCCGTGTATCGTCCTCTTCCTTCACGATCCTGACAAGGTCCCTCGCGATGACCGCGATCCTCTCCATGTTGGGCTTTGCCGGGTCGTAGGCACGCTCCGCCTTCGGCTTGCCCTTGTCGTTGTTCCCGGTCATTTCGAGAAAATTCGGGTGGCAGTAGGGGTCGTTCGGATAATCGATCTCGTTGCCGATGGACCACATGATGACGGAAGGATGGTTCCGGTCCCGGCGCACCATGTTCCTGAGATCCTTGTCATGCCACTCCGGGAAGTCCATATAGTAACCCTGGTGCTTCGGGGGATAGACGTTGTGGCCCGTCGACCACTTGTTCTTCGGGCCCTCCCACTCGTCAAAGGCTTCATCCATCACAAGGAAGCCCATGACGTCGCACAGGTCGTAAAGCTCCGGCATGTGCGGATTATGGCTCATTCGGATCGCATTGCACCCGCAGGCCTTGAGCGCCGCAAGGCGCCGCTGCCAGATCTCGGGACGCACTGCCGCGCCCAGAACTCCCGCGTCGTGGTGAAGGCACACTCCCTTGATCTTCATCGGGACGTCGTTCAGGAAGAAGCCCCGGTCCTTGTCAAACGTAAGCTTCCGGATCCCGACCTTCTGTACGTCCGCGACTGAAGTCTCTCCATCGGCGGAAAGCTCCGTCTTGAGGTCGTAAAGCGCGGGCTCATCCGCAGACCAGAGCATCGGGCGGAGGACAGTCCCCGTAAAGAGAAGCTTTGTGCTTCCGCCGGCAGGGATAAAGGTCTCCTGCTCCTCTGAAAACACCGGCTCCCGGGTGATCCGGTTAATGAGGGAGACGCGCGCAGTCACGCTCCGGTCTTCCTTCGACGTGTTTTCGAGTTCTTCCTTCACTCTGATATCCGCGCTCTCACGCGTGATCCTGTCCGCGGTAAACACGATGCCGTGGTGTACGGGATGCACTTCTTCGCTGATCTCGAGAGTCACCTTCCGGTAGATGCCGCTCCCGGTGAACCACCGCGAGTCCGCAACGTCCGGATGAGAGACGCGCACGGCGACCACGTTTTCCGTATTTCCGAACGTGACCGCGTAGGAAATATCATATGAGATCTCCGCATAGCCTGAAGGCCTGCGGCCGAAATAATAGCTGTTGACCCAGACCTGGCTGTTTTTATAGATGCCGTCAAACGTCAGACGGATATTCTTTCCCCGGTATTCCGCGGGAAGCCTGAAGTGGAGACGGTACCAGCCGGTGCCGCCGTCCAGATATCCCGTACCGCTGGAATTTTCAATGGAAAACGGTGCTTCCACAGACCAGTCGTGCGGGACCATGACCGCGTACCACGCGGTGTCGTCATAGCCTTTGTACCAGGCGTCATCCAGGTCGCCCTTGTGAAAGCGCCAGCCGGTCGTCATCGTGATCCTGGTTCTGTCCATACCTGACCTCCTTATTTTTCGGGCAGGGCACAGAAAGTGCCGTATACAGTATACACGAAAAAAGCGGAGATTGCCATACTTCTTTTTTATAAGAGTTCCGGCATGCGTTCACTTTATCATATATTTCACAAAAGCCTGATATAGCCGGACATCCCGGTCTTTTTTACGGCGCCTTTGATCTCGAGATCTACGAGGATCCCGGCGAGGATGCTCACCGGGAAGCCTGAAAGCGCGAGGAGGTCGTCCATGCTCCGGGGCGTTCCCCCGAGGTAATCGAGGATGATCTTCTCCTCGCGCGTGAGGGTCACCCTGTTCCGCCGCACGGTCTCCGACTTCACGTCCATGCCGAAGTACTGGAGGACGTCCTCCGGGCAAGTGAGCACCTGTGCCCCGTTCTTTATAAGCTCGTTCGAGCCTGCACTCATCCTGTCTCCCACGCGTCCCGGGAGGGCGAACACGTCTTTCCCCTGTGAAAGTGCGTGGTTCACAGTGATCATGGAGCCGCTGTTCTCCGCGGCTTCGATCACGATCAGTACGTCCGAAAGGCCGCTTATAAGGCGGTTCCTTATGGGGAAATCATAGGGACGGGCTTCATACCCCGGGGGACGCTCGGTCAGGATCCCGCCGTTTCGGCTAAGCTCCTCATAGAGGTCTATGTTCTCCGCCGGGTAGCAGACATCCGCGCCGGAGCCCAGGACCGCAAGGGTCCGCCCGTTTCCCGCGAGTGCGCCGCGGCCCGCCATGCCGTCGACGCCGAGGGCCATCCCGCTCACGATCGAAACGCCCGCTGCGGCCAGCATCTTCCCGAAAAAGTGTGCGGACTCCTTTCCGTACTGCGTGCACCGCCTGGCCCCCACGATCCCGGCAGACGGCGCGTCCTCAGGGATCAGCCGTCCTTTTAAGAAGAGCCCGTACGGACAGTCCGGGAGCGAAAGGAGACGCTTCGGGAAGTCCGTATCTTCCTTCGTGATGAACCGGATCCCCTGCTTCTCCATCATCTCATATTTTTCTTCAAGAACACCCCGGTCCCGCATCGCATCCCACTGAGTGATCTCTGTAAAGGTAAAGACCGCCCCGCTGTCTGAAAGCCGCTCGCCGCGGACCTCGGAAAGCGCCTCCGGTCCGCCGTAATAATCCATGAGTACCTCAAGCTTCTCGTGTGAAAAAAGCGGTACTGAGGAAAGTAAGAAATACGCCATTCGTTTATTCATCTATTCTCCTCCGAAAAAGCTCCGGTCGAGGCTCCGGTAGCCGATGGCTTCCGCAAGCTCGTTTGTTCCGATCATGTCCGCGCTGCGAAGGTCCGCAATGGTCCGCGCGACCTTCAGGATCCTGTCGTAGGCGCGGGCGGAAAGGTCCAGCCGGTCGAACACCTGCCGGAGAAGGTCCGCCTCGTCCTTGCCAAGCGCGCAGTACTTCTTGATGAGCTTCCCCGTGAGCTGCGAATTGAAGACGATCCCGGTCGATCTGTAGCGGTCCCGCTGGATCTCCCACGCCTGCATCACGCGCTTCCTGACGGTCTCCGAGCTCTCTCCCCGGGTCCTCTTCGCAAGGTCCTCCACGGAGACGCGGGGCACCTCCACTGAAATGTCGATCCGGTCCAGGAAAGGCCTCGAGATCCTGCCGAGGTAGGTCCGTACGTCCCGTTCGCTGCACCTGCATTTATTGCGGTCCGGGTAGTACCCGCACTTGCACGGGTTCATCGCGCAGACCAGCATGACGCGGGTCGGAAAGACGTAGGTTCCGTGCACCCGCGAGATCACCACCCGCTGGTCCTCTAACGGCTGCCTCATGGCGTCCAGAGTCGTACGGGTGAACTCCGGCAGCTCATCGAGGAATAAAATGCCGTTGTGGGCAAGGGACATTTCCCCGGGCCTCGGGTACACCCCGCCGCCCACCAGTGCCTGCCCGGAGACCGTATGGTGCGGGTTCCGGTAAGGCCGCTCCTTCACCATCCCGTACCGCCTGTCCAGAATGCCGGCTACGCTGTGGATGCGCGAGGTCTCGAGCTGCTCTTCCCGGGTCAGCGGCGGCAGGATGGTCGGGATGCGCTTTGCGGTGAGGGACTTGCCGGTGCCCGGCGGCCCGATCATGAGGAGACCGTGCATGCCGGCGGAGGCGACCTCGGCGGCCCGTTTCAGGCTCTCCTGCCCGACGATCTCCGAAAAGTCCAGAAGGCCCGCCGCAGGCGGCATCTCCTCCGGGACCGGCGCGGGCTCCGGATCCATCTCGAGATTCCCGAGGAGGAAATCGATGACGTCCGAAAGAACGGAAAAGCCGAACACCGGGACGGTACCTGCCATCGCGCCTTCAGACGCGTTTTCCTTTGCGACGATGCACCCTTCGATCCCCAGTTCTCCCGCCGTGATCACGTGGGAAAGCGTGCCTTCGATCCCGCGAAGCTGCCCGTCCAAGGCGAGTTCGCCGATGAACATGAAGCCCTCCGTGTACTCCTGCGGCAGGACTCCTACGGCCACGAGGATCGCCATCGCGATCGGCAGGTCAAAGGAATTCCCCTGCTTTCGAAGGTCCGCAGGGCTTAAATTTACGGTGAGTCGCCCGGGCGGGATCTCGATACCGGTGTTTTTCAGCGCTGACCGCACCCTTTCCCGCGCTTCCCGCACTTCAGACGACAGGAAGCCCACTAAGTCAAAAGCCGGGAGCCCGCTGCCAAAATCCGCCTCCACTACGACCTTGCGCCCGTCGATCCCTACGATCGCGGACGTCACTACTCTTCCAAAGCCCATGATATTCTGCTGTCCTCCATTGTGTATTTCTTAATGATCTGCCGTGATGCATCCGCGAAGTGCGGAAAGGAAAAAGAAATAATTGCAGAAAAAAAAAAAGAATAATGTGAATGATAAAAGAGACAAAATGAAGCGATATGAAAAGATGCTGTATAAAAATAACGCTTTAATAGCACGAACGCCCTCCCCGTAAAGGGAGGGCATCGTATGGGAAGCTCAGAGTACGAGCTCTCGTAAAGGACTTCCGTCCTCAAGATCCCGTATCGTGAATACGCCGTCTTCGTAGGTCATATAGGTGTGAAGCGCGTCGTCCTTCGGCATGGCCGCGGAGCCCGGGTTCACATAGTAGAAATCATCGATCCGCTCCATCGCCTTCACGTGCGTATGGCCGTGGATCAGGACGGTGCCCGGCGTGTGCGCAGGCATGTCCGTTTCGTTATAGTGGTCCCCGTGAGTGATGAACCAGTCATGGCCGTCCACGTACATCATCGCGTACGGCGCAAGCATCGGGAACTCCAGGACGACCTGGTCGATCTCCGAGTCACAGTTCCCGCGAACCGCGAGGATCTTATCCTTCAGCGCGTTCAGTACAGGCGCGACTGCCTTCGGGCCGTATTCCTCCGGCGGGTCGTTCCGCGCGCCGTGGTAAAGGAAATCGCCAAGAAGGATCAGCTTTTCCGCCTGCTCCTTAAGAAAGCGCTCCGCAACCTTTTTCGTGTAATAAGCCGAACCGTGCAGGTCCGATGCGAACATGAACTTCATCCTTCTTCTCCCTTCATTGTTTCATCCGGAGACTCTTCCTCCAAAGAGACTGCTTCCTTATCCGGAGCACCTGCTTCCGGAGAAGGCTCTTCCGCGCCTTCATTCTGAAGCGCCTCGTACTCCTCCGCCGTGATCCCGGCTTCCTGTATCGCTTCCATGGTAGCCTCCGCGATCAGGTCTTCGCTGATCTTCGGAAGCTCCGTAACGGACGAGATCCCGAACGCGCGGAGGAACTGCTCCGTAGTAGTAAACAGGATGGGACGTCCCGGGGAATCCTGCCTGCCGGCCTCCTCCACGAGCCCGTACTCTACAAGCCTGTTTACGGAATAGTCGCTGCTTACGCCGCGCAGCCGTTCGATCTCGCCCTTGGTGACCGGCTGGCGGTACGCGATGATGGATAATACCTCCAGCATGACCTCTGTCAGGACCGGCCGCTGGGGCCTTGACGCCACCCGGACCAGCGTATCGAAGAACTCAGCCTTTGTGCAGAGCTGGTACGCGTCCTCCAGGCGGATGATCCGGATCCCCCGGTCCTCGTTTTCATAGCTTTCCTGCATTTCGGAGAGGAGCTTTATGACCTCATCCTCCGGCAGGTCCACCGCCGCGGAAAGAGTAGTCACGCTTACTGCCCCGCCCGCCGTAAAAAGTACCGCCTCAAGCGCGCCGCGCCTACGGCTTCTGTCCTGTTCATTCATACTGCATCAGATCCTCATTTGTGAGCTCCGCCTCGCTGTCAGGGTCCCATTCGAGCCGGATGTCCGAAAACGTCTTCCGCTGCTTCACCTTGAGATACCCGATCCTGACGAGCTCGAGACACGCGATAAACGTTACGACCACGTCCGAGCGCGTGTGTGCGTCCTCGAAAAGCTCCTTAAACGTAAACTTCCCTTTTTTCTCAGATATGCGTTTGATCAGCCTGACCTTGTCCGCGAGCCTGACGGGATCCTTTTTGATGGTCCCGAACCGGCTCTTCTCAGGGTCGACCTTCTCACGTTCACGGAGGAGCACCGTCCGGAAGGCTTCCCGGAGCTCCTCGCCGGTTATCCCCGAAAACAGGGCGTCAAAATCGATGGGCGGGCGGTATCTCAGCACCTCCTCAGGAAAGCTCGGGTCGCGGAAGAACGGCTGCTCTTCCTCTCCGTAGATCTCCCGGAGCTCTTCCGAGATCTTTTTGAATTCCTTGTATTCGATGAGACGCTCGACAAGCTCGCTTCTCGGGTCGATCTCCTCTCCGTTTTCATCCTCTTCCTTCGGGAGGAGCATCCTGGCCTTGATGTCTAAAAGCGTGCTCGCGAGAAGAAGGAAATCGGACAGGAGGTCCAAGTCATCGCCGGGAAGGCTGTTCACATACTCCATGTACTGGTCGGTGATGGTCACTATGGGGATGTCGTAAATGTCGACCTTATTCTTTTCGATCAGAAGAAGCAACAGATCCAGCGGTCCTTCGAACGCGGAAAGCTTCACCTCAATACTCATTTATCTTCCTTTCGCACAAGCCTCACCCGAACGATATCCGGCTTGTTCATAAAGCGGATGCGTATGGAATGCGTGCCGAGGCCGCCGCTCACGATCTCCGTTGTGTCTCCGTATTCCTTTCGCCCTTTGGCGAGCGGTGAAAAGAACTGGAGCTGGGGCGTCATGACGCCGCCCAGAAGCGGGAGGCGGACGGTCCCGCCATGGAAGTGGCCCGACAATACGAGGTCGGCGCCCCATGCGCTCAAGGTCTCTCCGTACATAGGCGAATGCAGAAGGACGATCTCCGGCATATCCCGAGAAGGTCCGAGCGCCGAAGTCACCGCGGACACGTCAAGTTTCTCCGTGTGCCCTTTCCGGTAGTATTTCCTGTCGAGAGTGAAGCCGGAGATCCGGATGCTTCTTCCGTTCTTCGTAAGGTACGCCGATGAATCGTCGAGAAGGATCACATTATATTCACGGATCAGCGCAAGGAAGCGCTCATACCAGCCGGGATAGTCCTCCGGGTTTTCCCGCATCCGGGTCTCGTGGTTTCCGAGGCCGTAATAGACGGGGAGCTTCCCGGAAAACGCCTCGAGGACCGCGCGGAGGGCCCGCATGTCCCCGGAATGGTTCTCCTTGACAGTAAGCATATCGCCGCCTATCAGGACCGCGTCCGCGGGATATTCCTGAAGCGCCTTAAGGAGCTTCAGGTTGTCTTCCCCGAACTCCTCGTCATGGAGGTCCGTGAGAAACAGGAGCTCTGTATCTGAGAGCTCTTCCGGAAGATCCCGTACCGGAACCTCGTAGCAGGTATTTTCAAGCATTTTCCGTTCCCGGGAGGACCTTATCAGGATCACCAGGAGGAACACGATTCCCGCGCCGGGAATTAAAAGCCACCACATGCCGTTCTGTCTCCAATCCATAGCCTGAATCAAGCATTTATCCGGCTTCATCATAGCGGACTCAGGGACAGTCTGCAACCGGTCCGCGCGGATTTCCCGGGAATATTACGGGAGAAAGCTGAAAAAGCTTTACGTTTTGTCCGTAAAACCTCTGTTTCCCGCACATTCTGCGCAGGTTTTACCGGGAGATCAGTAACCGGCCGCTGCCCTCGAAAGGAAGGCATATTCGCGCGAGACCGTGTCGCTCAGGCTGTAGAGCTCCATATATTCTTCGAGCTTCTTAAGCGCAGTTTTATAGTCGTACATCTTCTCATAGAGAAGCACTTCGTTCCATTTGGCGTCCTGCTTTGCAGCAGTGTCCCTCCCGGCGTCAATGAAAGTCAGAAGCCGGAAGGCGCCTTCAAAGTCGCCCTGCTCTGCCTTCAGGATCACATACTGGTTGTAGACCTTTTCAAGGCTCTCCCCGCGCTGGATCAGCATGATATAGATATCCTCGGCGCCTTCAAGATCGTTGTTTTTGACGAGGAGCTCCGCTTCCGCAAGGAGCGTTCCCACACTGTCTCCGGAGAGGCCCTCCTTTGTCGCCTCAGTAAGCCTGTAGGCGTCCGCGCAGTACTCGCCTCTGGAGATCGTGCCCTCTCCGTCGCACCGTGAAAGGCCTTCCTGAAAATACGTTTCCGCTTCCTCGGTAAAGCCGCGGTCCGTAAGTGCGTGGTAGATGATCAGGAAGTATTCGGGGATCGCGGCCTCCTCCTCGCACATAAGGTCGAAATACTGGCACGCGGCATCCAGCTGATGCTCCTTAAGATAGCAGAGGCCGGCCAGAAGCTGGTGCTCCGGGACCATGTAATCCTGCAGGATCAGCGTGTTGTACAGCCGGACTGCTTCTTCATAATTGCCGTAGCGCGCCTCGATCTCCGCGGCGTACGCAGTGGTCTCGAGGTCCGAAAGCGTCATTTCCGATTCTGAAGAGCGGACGGCGCTTCCGAAATACCGGATGGCGGTGATCCTGTCTCCGGCATACAGATAGTACCTGCCGACCCGCTTCAGGATATCGGGGTCCTCCGGAGATTCCCCGTATGCCGCAGCCAGGTACTCAGAAGCCTTGGTCACGTTCCCGGACTTCTCATATGCGAGTGCGAGGTCCGCCTTGACAAACGGGTCGTCGAGGCCCTGCGAAATCGCAAGAAGAAGCGAACTGACCGCCTCGTCGTAGCTGCCGTCCCGGAACGCACTGATCCCTTTATTATATGAGCTGTAGTCCTTTCCGCAGCAGACTGAAGCTGCAGATATGAAAAGTACTGCCAGCGCTAAAATGATCCTTTTCATTCTCCAATGAGCTCCTTCAGTTCATCGTCCCATCTCCGGAAGGCGCCGGGAAGCGCGAATTCCGATTCAAGTGCCTTTCTGTCCGCAGGGATAAGCCCTTCATAAAGACCCGGGCTGTCCGGGCCGTCCGTACAGTACGGGCTTCCGGGCATGACCCGTACGAGCCAGGCAGTCATATGCCATTCGACATGGGTAAAAATATGCTTTCTTTCAGGAAGCGGGATCATCTCCGTAACGGAGAAGCCCCATTCCGCTGCTGCCTTCCGCGAAGCCTCGCAGGAAGCATGGCCCGGAAGGACAGGATAGCCGTACAGGCGCGATAAAAGGCCCTTTTCACTGTTTTTGACAAGCATCCGGTATGTTCCGTCAAAAATAACAAGGACCGTGATCTCGCGGGTTTTCCGCGCTTTTTTCGGAGTCCTTACGGGGATCTCCGACGTCCTTTCCAGAAGACGTGCCGTGCAGATCTCCCTCACCGGGCATTCGGTGCACTTCGGTTCTCCGTTCGGGACGCAGACGAGTGCCCCGAGCTCCATGAGCGACTGGTTGAATATTCTCGGGGAGATCCCGGAAGCCGCTTCCTTTACAGTCTCCTCAAGGAGCGCATAGTAAGTGTCCTTCGTTTCAGGAAGTGAAATATCCGACGGGTCGCAGAGGATCCTTGAGACTACCCTGAGGACGTTCCCGTCCACCACCGGAACAGGCTGCTCATAAGCGATCGAAAGGATGGCGCCGGCGGTGTAGAGGCCGATCCCGGGAAGCGCAAGAAGCTCTTCCTTCGTCTCCGGGATCCTTCCGCCGTATGTTTCTTCCACGATCCGTGCAGCCTTCTGAAGATTCCGCACCCTCGAATAATAGCCGAGGCCTTCCCAGAGCTTTAAAAGCCGGTCCTCGCTGCAGGCTGAAAGCGCTGCGGTATCCGGCAGCGCATCGATGAACCTTCCGTAATACGGAATGACCGTGTCCACCCGCGTCTGCTGGAGCATGATCTCGGAGACCCACACGTGGTATGCCGTGGGGCTGTCGCGCCAGGGCATGCTTCTCGCGTTTTCCCGAAACCACGGCGCGAGCCTTTCCGCCGCCTGAACTAAAGAATGCGCCCCGAAAGCTGATCGGAGCGCATTCGATTCATTTCGGATGTCCTGTTTCATTTCGTTATCTGAATTCCACATTTCATCAGAAATTATATTCATTTTTAAACTGACTGTCAACAGGAACTTGGCTGAGTACTGCCCGGCTTCGCCTGTCAGGCTGCCCCGTTCGGGGCGCCGGAATGCTTAGCCGAGGTCGTCGTACCTTACCAGAGTGACGTCGAAGGTCATTTCCTTAAAGCCTCTGCCGTCCGGCCTCGATACGGAGATCGTGATGGTCTCGCCTGCAGCGTAGCTGTTAATCTCTGCCTTCATTTCGGACATGGAAGCGACTGACTTTCCGTTCACTGCGGTCACGATATCGTAGATCTGGAGACCGGCGGTCTCTGCCGGGGAGCCCTCCGCGATCCTCGTGATGGACACGCCCGCGGGATAGCCGTAGTTTTTGATGTAGCTGTCCGGGATGGTCTCACCGTTTACGCCGATGTAGCCTTTGTCCTCATCCGCGACAGGGGTCTTGTTCATCAGGTCTTCAATGACGTCGGATACGTCCGAAAGCGGGATCGCGAAGCCCATGCCCTCCACGTCCGTATCACTGTACTTCGCGGAGTTAATGCCGATGAGTTCGCCCTGCATGTTGAACAGGCCGCCGCCGGAGTTGCCGGGGTTGATGGCCGCGTCTGTCTGCAGCAGCTTCTGGGAGGTACCGTTCGAGAAGGTCACTGTTCTTTCCTTCGCGCTCACGATGCCGAGAGTGACGGACTGGCCGTTGCCAAGCACGTTGCCGATTGCGATCACGGCGCTGCCTACGCGGGTGTCGTCCGAGCTGCCGATCACGGCGATCTTGATGGCTGCCTTCGTCTCTTCTGAAATTTCACTGAGCGGGACTGAAAGGACCGCAAGGTCTCTCTGGCTGTCCGTGCCCTTGATGGTAACGTCTGCGGTCGTACCGTCACAGAAAGCGACGGATATGCCGGTGGATTCTATCGTATAGGTCCTGTAATTGCCGGAGCTGTCGACCACGTGGTTGTTCGTGACGATCAGAAGCTCTGTATCGCTCTGGCCGATGATGACGCCGGAGCCGCTTGCGGGCTGCTCAGTCGTGCTGCTGTCGTTCTGGCCGGAGCCGTAGCCGAAGAAATAGCTGAACGGGTCGTAGCTGGAATTCGTTGTGATCTTCAGGTTGTCCGTCACGGAGACGACACAGGGCATGACCTCTTCCACAAGGTCCGCAACGTCGATGACTGACGCCGTTACGTTATTGCTGATCGTTCCGATCTCGCCTTCGCCCAGGATGAGCTTTTCCACGCTTGCCGCTTCCGGAGATACCGACGTCTCTTTCGCGGTTGAAGCTGTCTCCAGTGAGACGGTCTTGACACTCTCAACATTCTTCTGTGCCGCTACCTTGGAAGCTTCGTTCCTGAATAATGAGATGGCCGTGTAGGCCGACGTCCCTAAGAGGAGAATGGCCAGTACCGCGCACAGCGCCGCTTTCCATCCGCTTCTTTTTCTTACGGTATAGCCCGTATTATCATGACCATAAAAACTGTTCTGATCTGTGTTTTCATGTACGTAAAAACCGTTCTGGTCCGTGTTTCTGTACGGATCCTGATTGCCGTTCACGTCATAACGATCAAATTCGCTCATAACTGCCTCCTTTTATTGTAAGAGCACTGCGCTCTTCCTTTTTCTTTATGCCTGTATGATATCCCCGAATTGTGTTCATTCTGTGTTGACATAATTATAAAAAAGTGAAAACAATTTTAAAGAAAAGTGAAGCGGTATTTCGAAAGAAAAACCGCTTCACTGTAAATTTACAGTATTTCCGGGGAAATTACTGACCGGTCCTGTCCATCATCATTTCCTGGCTGATCGTTTTAATAAAATCGCTGCACTGGTAATCCGGGTCATCGAACAGGAACAGGTGCAGCTGCCGAACCTCTTCTTCAAAGTTGTTGGCGACCAGCGGGCTGCTGATCCCGTATTTCGTATGGTAAGCGCTCAGGGACGCGCCTGTCGTATAGGACTGCGGGAAGCCCATGGTAGCCGAAATGCTGTACTTATTGAGCTCCATGGCCATAAGCAGGATGTCGGGCATCGTCAGGTTGGTCCGTACGTTTCCGAGGCCTGTCTGCGCCGCCTCTAAAAGGACGTTGATCTGGCCTTCGTAAAGAAGCTGCTTCGCGCGCTCAAAGATCTTTCCGATGGCCTCGCGCTGATTCTGCGTCCGCCCCTGGTCGTTATAGCCGCCGTAACGGATCCGGCAGAACGCCACCACCTGGGTGCCGCTCATGAGATAAGTGCCCGGCGCCGTAAGCTCCGGCGCCCAGAGGCCGGTCGCCTGGTTCGTGTAATCCAGGTAGCTGTTGAAGTACGTGAGGATCTTTTCATTCGGGATGGTGAGCTCGATACCGCCCAGCTGGTTGACTACAGTCGCCACGCCGTACCAGTTCACTATCACGTATTCGCCGATGTCCAGTCCCAGATTCCGGTTGATCATGGACACCGTGTCCGAAATGCCGGACACCGCGAACTGGTTGTTCACCTTATTGTATTTTTTCGCGCCGCTTCCGTCCTCCATCCGCATGATGGTGTCACGGTAGATGGACACCAGCTTGATATCGCCCGTATCGTTATTGACACTCGCGATGATCATGACGTCCGTATTGATGCCCTTGTCCAGGGATTCCTGCGAACGTGCGTCCGTGCCCAGGATGAGAATATTCCGATAGCCCGTAGCCCGGGGCTTCTCGGGCGGGATCTTGACTTCCTCTGTCGCGATCACTTCCCCGCTTTCATTGGTATGCGTTGCGATGCTCGTTTCCGGCACCACAGTCACCTTTTCCTGAGGCCTCTCGATCTCTGTTGCGGACGTCTCCTTGTAGATGTCCGAATCCAGAGCCTCATAAGAATATGAATTCAGGAGTGCCACCCCGTAAGACGTAATAGCGAGGACCAGGCATAGGACGATCTCACTCATGACGATGAGCACGCTCCTCCTGCGTTTCCTGATCCTCTTCTCTTCACGCTCTTCAATTTCACGTCTGGACAGTGTTGTTGCCATTCTCCGCTCCGCCGGGAAAGGTCCCGGGAAAACCGGCCGTCCGGTCTCATTGTTCTGCAGGACTTACTGCCCTGTCCGGTCGAGATACATCTGGTTGCTGACGTTCTTTATAAAATCCGTGCACTGATAGTTCGGGTCGTTGAACAGGAATGCGTGCAGCTGCCGGACTTCTTCTTCAAAGTTGTTTGCGACTAACGGGTCGTTCACGCCGTATTTCGCAAGGTAGTTGCCGACTGTCCCTGCCGTCGTATACGACTGCGGGAACGACATGGAGCCTGCCATGTTGTAGCTTGAAAGCTCTGTGGCCGTGTACAGGATATCGGAAAGCTTCAGATTGGTCTTAACGTTTCCGAGCCCCGTCTCCGCGCAGTCTATCAGGACGTTGATCTGTCCCTGGGAAAGCAGGGTCTTCGCGCGTTCAAAGATCTTGCTGATGGCCTCGCGCTGGTTGTCCGTCCGTCCCTGGTCGTTGTAGCCGCCGTAACGGATCCGGCAGAACGCTACCACCTGGGTGCCGCTCATGAGATAAGTGCCGGGTGCGTGAAGCTCCGGCGCCCAAAGGCCGGTCGCCTGGTTTGTGAAATCCAGATAGCTGTTGAAATACGTGAGGATCTTTTCGTTCGGGATGGTGAGCTCGATGCCGCCCAGCTGGTTGACTACAGTCGCCACGCCATACCAGTTCACGATCACGTACTCGCCGATGTCGAGGCCTAAGTTCCGGTTGATCATGGACACCGTGTCGGAAATGCCGGACACAGAGAACTGCGC
This sequence comes from Lachnospiraceae bacterium, assembly GCA_017441825.1. GTDB lineage: Bacteria > Bacillota > Clostridia > Lachnospirales > Lachnospiraceae > UBA1267. The sequence goes on along the minus strand of JAFRVD010000034.1, from coordinate 26,453 downwards.
GTTGGCCTTGTCGTAGGCCATCGCCCCGGTGCCGTCCTCCATCTTGAGGATCGTGTCGCGGAGGATGGAGACCATCTTGATATCGCCCGTCTCATTGTTGATGCTGACGATGATCATGACGTCCGTATTGATGCCGTTCTCAAACGAATACTGAGAACGCGCGTCCGTCCCGAGGACAAGGATGTTCCGGTAGCCCGTGCTGCTTTTGGTCTCGGGCGGGAGATCGACCTGCTCGGTCGCGATGACTTCGCCGCTTTCATTCGTATGCTCCACTATGCTTGTCTGGGGCACCACTGTGATCTCCGACTTATTCTCCGCGACTTCGAGGGTGGACGTCTCCTTATAGACGTTCACGTCGAGCGCTTCATACGCGTATGAATTCAGGATCGACATGCCGTAGCACACGATCCCAAGCAGCAGGCAGAGCGCGACCTCAGTCATAACGATGAGAACACTCTTTCTCCGCTTTTTCAGTTTTACCTCTTCACGTCTTTCCAGTTCGCGTCTGGACAGTGTTTTTGCCATTTCAACTCCTTATACTGAATTAGGAATTCAGTTTACCGGGATCACCCGGGTCAGTATGCGTTTTTATTCATGAAGCCCTTAAAGAACGTCAGGAACAGGATCTTGAAGTCCAGGCTAAGGGTCCAGTTTTCAATATAATAGATGTCATAGTCGATCCGCGCTTCTATCGAAGTGTCCCCGCGGAGGCCGTTCACCTGGGCCCAGCCGGTCATCCCCGGACGCACCTGGTGCTTGATCATGTAGCGCGGGATCTCTTCCTTGAACTGCTCCACAAACTGCGGGCGCTCCGGCCGCGGGCCGACCATGCTCATGTCGCCCTTTAAGACGTTGTAGAACTGCGGAAGCTCGTCGATGGAGGTCTTCCGGATCAGTTTTCCGATCCCCGTGACGCGCGGATCGTTTTTCGTAGTCCACTCCTTCGCCTCCGCTTCCTTCTTCTGGACGCCCATCGAACGGAATTTGTACATCACGAAGTTTTTATTGTGGAGGCCCACCCGCTCCTGCCTGAAGATCACGGGGCCCGGTGAAGAAAGCTTCACGCAGATGGCCGTGACCAGCATGACCGGAGAGAAAACGATGAGCGCGAACAGGCTGCCGATGATATCGACGGTCCTCTTCAGGAAAGAGTTAAACGGCTCCTCCAGAGGCACGTTCCGGATGTAGACCACAGGCAGACCCACAAGGTCCTCCGTATAAGGATGCGCGGACATGAGGTTGCCGTAGTCCGGGACGAATTTGGTCTGCATGCCTGCCTTCTCGCTTACGGAGACCACTTCCGGCAGGAAGTCGTATTCGCTGAGCTTCAGCGTCACCATGACTTCGTCCACTTCATTCTTAGACAGGATCTCTGCAAGCTTCGTTACAGGCCCGAGCACGGGAATTCCTTCATACTCCGATCCCGCAGGAAGCTCGTCGTCCAGGATGCCGTAGATCACGTAGCCCCACTGGGGGTTCGACCGGACGCGTTCGAGGAAGCCCGCCGCACCCTTGCTCTGCCCGACAAGGAGCACCGTCCGCCTGTTGTATCCCTTCTTCCTGAAGGAGATCACCACAAGCCGCATCAGGTTGCGCATCAGAATGACCGCAAGCGTGTTGATCACCCCGAATTCCGCAAGGAACACGCGGGAAAAGTGGACGGCGTACGACTTTACGAACAGGTAGAAGACCATGACGATGATGAGCACCGCTATGAGGTTCGCCCTGAAGATCACGAATGCTTCATGCCGCCGTCCCGTCACACGCATGTAGCGGTACAGCCTGTGTATCCAGTAAATGATAAGATGGAGCGGCGCAATGTACAGGATGGCCATCACATACTCTTCCCTCGGCACTTCGGCGGAAAATACGCCGCCCAGGCTGGAATCCGGCGGGAATACATGGAAAAAGAGGAGCATCGTGAGGAAATATGCCGCTACGATCGTTATGAGGTCCAGGATGACCCTGAGAATATTGACCTTATGCTGATTGTCCCTGATCACGTTTCTTCCTTCCCGGCATGTGCCTCCTCAGGAACTCCGTCACATAAACCGCCGTGTTGCCTATAAGCTCCGCTTCGATCCTGAGATAGTTCGGAAGATGGGCTTTGGTATACGGGACGATCTTAAGATCCCCGCGCTTAGCCTTCGCTTCCTGAATGCCTTCGTTATACGCTTCGGAAAATCCTAGCTTACTGAAAAACCGCTTTTTTACCTGACGCCCGAGCGCCAGCGCCGGCGCATTTACGATGCGCTGGAAAAGAGGCATGTTTTTATAAACAAGGTACAGCGCGTTCCTTGAAGAAAGCCGCACCTTGAAGTCATTGTATTTAGATCCGCTGGTGCCGGAGCCCACATGGTAGACCCAGGCGTCCGGCTCGTACACATTCCGGTACCCGTAAATCCGCGCACGGTAGCCCACGTCAATGTCCTCGAGGTACGCAAAGTGGTCCGGGTCGAACAGTCCGATCTCTGAAAAGATCTCTCTCCTGTAGAGCGCCGCCCCGCCGCATGCGGAAAACACGTCCTTCGGCTTCCCGTAGCGCCTGTCCGAAACAGGCTGCCCGACTCCGCGCTGCGCACCCCAGCCCAGGACCGTATAGAGGTCTCCGGCGTCGTCCATAAGCGTCCTGTCGTAAAAGTTCACCATCCGGGCGCTCACGGAAAAGATCCGCGGGTCGCGGTCCGCTGCGGCAATCAGAGCGCGGACAAACCCGGGAGCACACTCCGTGTCGTTATTCAAAAGAATCACATAAGGCGTTTCAGAACGGAGGATCCCCTCGTTCACGCCTCCGGCAAACCCGAGATTTTCCGGCATGACGTCCACGCGTACAGAAGAGTATTCTGCGCGTACGAATTCAGCGCTTCCGTCTTCGGAAGCGTTATCGATCATGAGGACCTCAAAGTCGTCCGTGTCCTGGATCAGAAGCGAATCCAGGCACGCTTTGAGGAACTTCATGCCGTTCCAGTTCGGGATCACCACCGTCGCTTTTTTCATACTCAGATCCTGTACCGGTCACAGATCTCCTGTGATCTTCCCTGAAGACGGACAGTTCCGCCGTCCAGCCAGACCACGCGGTTGCACATTTCGCGTATCTGGTTCATGTCATGTGATACAAAGAGCACAGTAGTACCGCCGCTCATGAGCTCCATCATGCGCGCGCGGCTCTTTTTCTGGAAGTTTTCAACGCCCACCGCAAGGATCTCGTCCACGATCAGGATCTCCGGCTCCACCACTGTCGCGATGGAAAACGCGAGACGCATGATCATGCCGGACGAGTAATTCCTGAGGGGCATTTCGATAAATTCGTGAAGCTCGGAAAAGTCCACGATCTCATTGTATTTGCTGAGCAGGAATTCCTTGTCGTAGCCAAGGATCGCACCGTTAAGATAGATGTTTTCACGGCCGGACAGGTCCATATCAAAGCCGGAGCCCAGCTCCAGCATGGGGACGATGTTTCCGTACCGCTCCACGGTGCCCTTGGTAGGCTTCATGATGCCCGAGATGATTTTCAGAATGGTGCTCTTTCCCGCGCCGTTCCGTCCGATGATACCGAGGACGTCGCCCTTGTATACGTCAAAGCTCACGTCATGCAGCGCGTAAAACTCCCTGAATTTCAGGCCCTTCGTGAACATCTTCGTGAAGGTCTCCTTGAGTGAGCCGGACCGGTCCTCCTCGAGCCTGAAGCGCATGGAAACGTCCCGGATCCGAAGCTTGGCCTCTCTGTTTTCCTCTGTCATTCTGTGTGAACCTCGATTTACAAGTAAAGAATAAACTTATCCTGGCATTTCCTGAAGACGGTGAGCCCGATGAAGAACATGACGATCGAAAACGCGCCGCAGATCAGGTATTCCGTAAATGCCGGCGATGTCCCGTCCAGGATGATGGTCCGGATGAATGAAATATAATGGTACAGCGGGTTGAAATTCATGAGGGAAACGATCCACTGTACGCCCTGCTTGCCTTCAAACATCGAAAGGCTGTAGATGATGGGTGTCGCGTACATCCATGCGGTCGAAAGGACTGTCCACAGGAACTCGATGTCATGGAAAAAGACCATCAGGCTCGAAAGCAGGAACCCCATGCCGATGCAGAACACGAGGAGGAAAATGAGCCCGAACGGAAGCAGGAACACGGAAAGATGGAGGTAAAGCCTGGGTGTTGAAAACAGGCCGTACACGAGCGTCACAAGGAGCAGCGGGATCATGGACAGCAGGACGTTCACGGAGGCGGAAAACACCTTGGTCACCGGGTAGATGTACTTAGGCACATAGACCTTCGTGATGAGCGCCGCGTTTCCCGTGATGGACCGCATGGACTGCATGGAGCAGTCGTTGAAGCCGTTCCACATGACGATACCGCAGAGGAGGTAAATGGCGTAATGCTGTACGTCCCCGCGGATATTCAAAAGGTGGCTGAAGACGATGTGCTGCACGATCATCATAAGGAGCGGATTCAGGAAGCTCCAGAACACGCCCAGGGCGGACCGCTTGTACTTGATCTTGAAGTCCCTCGAAACCAGCTGTTCGATCAGGAAGCGGTACTTGTGGATCGTCAGAAACAGCTTCGCACCGAATACGGGCTTTCCGTTTTCCATGCTCCTTTCAAGAAGCCTTGTATAGTAATACAGAAGGACACCCAAAAGGATGACCACAGGCAGATAGATGAACAGCCTGTTTCCCCCAAAGGACATCTTCCGGTTCAGTTTGTCAAATGCCCCGATCGTAAAGAGACATACGACGGCAAGATAGGCAAGGAGGATGTACCTCCCGGTCTTCTTCATATCAATGGCTGCCATAATCTCCCCTGATCAAAACCTGAATGTATCTTTAAGTGTAAGCTGCTTCGCGTCCTTCTCGGAAACGAGCGGCTCTTCCCCTTCGGGAATGGGCCACCGGATGCCGATCTCAGGATCGTTCCAGAGGATGCCGCCTTCATCGCCGGGATGATAGAAATCCGTGCACTTGTACGCGAAGACCGCGGTATCGCTCATGACGTAAAAGCCGTGCGCAAACCCTTCCGGAACGTAGAACTGCTTCATGTTCTCTTCAGTAAGCTCCACGCCGAACCATTTGCCGAAGGTCTCCGAATCCTTCCGGAGGTCTACGGCCACGTCAAAAACGCTGCCCTGAAGCACGCGGACCAGCTTTCCCTGCGGAAACTGCTTCTGGAAATGAAGCCCGCGGAGAACGCCCTTCGAAGATTTGGACTGGTTGTCCTGGACGAAAACGATATCCAGTCCCGCTTCCTTCATGTCATTGGCGTTGTACGTCTCCACAAAATAGCCGCGCGCGTCCCGGTGGACGGTCGGCTCGATCACATAGAGTCCTTCGATATCACATTTCGTGACTTTGATCTGTCCCATTTCTTTTCCTCCAGTAATCCCGGTTCATAGTGAGCCTCAGGATCGTTTTATCCGAGAGAAGCCTGTAGCGCTTCCCGAGAAAATAGCCGGTATATTTCATAAAGCTCTGCCAGAAGAGCGGAAACACCATCCACGGCTTTCCGGTCTTCACGAACCCCCACGCCGTCTCTTTTACCATGCGGATCCCCTCTTTTTCAGAGGAGACGCTTTCAAAAACCTCCGGGTGGTCCGCCTGGGAGACCGCAAGGTCAAAGTTACGGCGAAGCTGCTGCATGCCCGTATAGTTGTGGGAATGGTATACACACGCATTCGCGCAGTATACGATCCTGTACCCGTTGTCAATGAGCTTCCATGCAAAGATCATGTCCTCATTGAAGATAGCCGGGCTTTCAAAGCCGCCAAGATCCAGCCAGACCTGCCTGTCGTAAAGACAGCAGACGTCCGGACTGAAATATGTTTTGATGCCGAGCTCCGGAAGCGATTCCTTGGACTGCACGCGCGACTCAGCCGGATAGTTGAATTCCCTGACCCGTCTTTCGAGCGCGTTGCAGTCGTGCCGCGGAAGCTGCCTTCCGTAGCAGGATGCCGCATGCGGGGGCTCACTGATCCCCTGAAGCAGATTTGCGATCAGGCTGTGATCATACAGGATCACGTCCTGAGTGAGCAGCAGAACATACCGTGACGACGCGAACCGCATGCCTGTGTTCCGCGTCTCCGCATGGTCGAAATCCGCCCTGAGGACGTCGTGGACTTCCACCCTCGGCTCATCCGTGAAGGAGGGGAACGTGTCCTCCCCCTCTTCCGGGATGGTATGCATCAGGATGACCTTCTCCGGGGGAACTGTCTGTTCGAACAGCCCGGCAATAAGGTTCGGGAAGTCACTGTCCGGCAGGTATACCGGGATCAGTACGTCCACAGTTTCATTATTCACCAAGTCCACCTTCGATCAGCTTTACCATATGCTGAAGTGCTTCCTGCTCATCCTCGCCGTCGCAGATCAGGGTGATCTCATCACCCGAACGCACGTCCGCGCCAAGAACGCTCAGAACACTCTTCGCATTGCCTTCGATCGCCCCGAATCTGAAATGCACGCTGCTCCGGAAAGCCATGGCTTCACGGCACAGGAGCCCTGCCGGGTGCAGGTTCAGACCCGTAGGATTCACGAGTTTAACTTTCTGTTCAACCATTTTTTCTCCATTCTCCGGCCCTTTCCTGCCGGCAATGTACTTCCGTCAGCCGTTTTCGGGTCCAGGTTCTTCCGGTTCGGTCGTGTCGTCAGTTCCCGAATCCGGCTGTCCGGTATCCTCCGTCTCCGAATCCGAAGAAGGTTCCGTTTCTTCGTTTTCGGAGCTGCTGCTCTCCTCAGGCGTTGCAGTCGGCTGCGTTTCAGGCGGCTGCGTCTCAGACGGCTGCGTCTCCGGAGCCGTAACCGTGAGGATCACGTAAAGCTCGTCTGCGTTGTCGTAAAGATATCCGGAAGGCCGCGTAATATTCACCCGCACGCTGTGCCTGCCGGCTTCCAGTCCGGCTGCGGTTACCCACGGGACCAGGGAGTTGACGCTGAACTCTGAAAGCGCGTCGCTGAAGCCGTGGATGTACAGCGGCGTAACGGTCCCCTCCAATGTGTAAGTGTAGCCTTCCTGCTGGTTATCGATGGTAATGCTGTCAAGCGGGATATTCACCGTAAGCGACTGAAGCTGTTCTACATTGACGGTGACCTGAACGATAGACGAGCCTTCGCCTACCGTCACTCCGTCCGGGAGGAACTTCGAAATATCCACGCTGTAAACGGTCTCCTGGGAGATGCCGGTCACGTCGATCTCGTATGCCGGGATAAGGATCTCATTAAAGTCGCTCGAATTACTGACCCCGTGCACGGAGACCGCGTCCGGTGTGACTGCGACGCTGAAGACCCGGTATCCTTCCGCCGGAGTGCCTGTCACTCCTTCGCACCGCACCTGGATCGCGCCTTCCCGCACGATCACCGCGGTGATCTGGACCTCCTCCGCGTCCATCTTAAGCGCCCCGTCTGCATTGGTGACTACGTTGTCATTCGCGTCGTAGAGCTTCAGCGGCACGTTCATTTTATACGTACCGGCGCCCAGGTCCCTGAGCTGCTCAAGGTCTAAAATGGCCTTGACGCTTGCGATATTGCTGAACCGTGAGAGCGGCCCCGCAATGGTCACGCTTTCCGGAGAGATCTCAGGCGTCCCCTTCAGGATCAGTCCGCCCGTCAGCTGTGAAGAAACGAGAAGCCCGATGTCAAAGGTCTTTTCGATATAGTCGTCCATGGCGACCGTGATATTCGGATCGCCGCGGTAGTAGGTCCAGTCGATCACGATATCCCATCCGCTGACCTGCTGAACGCTCACGTGGACGCGCTGGCTTTTAAGGTCTCCTCCGCCGTGGTCCATGAGGTCCGCGGTACAGGTGAAAAGGTCCGACCGAAGCCGTCCCTGGTTGCTCTGCCGGACGGTACAGGATATCTGCACGGTATCCGGCCCCGAAAGCAGCACGTGCTGTTCCTCAGCCAGGAGCTGGTCTTCATTGGTATAGTTGATCGGGATGCTGATGGTCCTCGTGATGGTAGGGTCCTGGGCATTATAGAGGATCGCCCAGATGGCAACGCCGATCACGATGGCCAGAAGCTTCATGCCGATATTTTCGGTAAAAAGGGAACGGAGCTTACTTTTCATTTTTCGCCCTCCCCTTCAGTCTCTTCACAAGGCTCTTGCGCGGCTCGTCGCCTGCGGCACGCAGGGAAAGCAGGATCTCACGGATCGCGTTTGCCGTAAGGTCGCGCCTGAGCTCGCCGTCTATGGCAACGGAAAGCGCGCCGGTCTCTTCAGACGCGATAAGAGTGACCGCGTCAGAGACTTCGCTGATGCCGAGTCCGGCCCTGTGCCTGGTGCCGAGTTCCTTGCTGATCGCCCGGTTCTGGGACAGCGGCAGGTAGCATGTAGCAGCCAGGATCCTGTTGCCCCGGATGATCACCGCTCCGTCGTGAAGCGGCGTGTTATGCTCAAATATCTGCTCCAGAAGCGCGGTGGAGATCTGCGCGTCCAGGGCGATGCCGGAGTCGATGTATTCAGTGAGCAGGATCGTGCGCTCGATGACGACCAGCGCGCCGACCTTGTTGCGGCCAAGCGATGACATGGCGCGCACGATCGCGTCGATCGAGCCGCTGGACAGTCCCGTCGAATTCTTGCTGTTGTCCGCGGAGAACGGCAGGAACGACGAAAGGAAGCTGGTGGTGCCAAGCTGCTCAAGGGCTCCTCTGATCTCAGGCTGCAGAATGATCACGATGGCCAGGAACAGGGACGCGACGATATTCTCGAAAATGTATACGATGGTGTTAAGCCCCAGGAGCCGCGCGATGATGTAGAGGACTCCGAGCACGGCTGCGCCGCGGAGGAGCACCCAGGCCTTGGTATGCTTGATCCATCGGATCAGGAAATAGATCAGTACCGAGAAGATCAGCATCTCGATGATGCTGCTCCATGTAAAGGTCACGCTGAAATTGCCGATTGTCAGCGTGCTCCCGGCAAACTGGATAAAGCTGTTCTGCAAAATCAATCCTCCCCGGGCGTGTCTTCTGTTTCCCTGGTCCGGAACACGCCGCCCGTATTGATATCTTCCGTCTCCCTCACGGGAAGATCCGCATTATCTCTCTGAGAAATGTTTTCCACGCGCCGCTCGCTCATGGAGACGCGCGTTTTGGGGATCGCCTTGACGTAGTAGTAATATTCGTCGTCCTCGAACTGGACGTCCTCCGCCCGCTTGTAGTCAAAGTTGAAGCGGAACGTAATGATGACGAAAGCCATCACTGCATTCAGGACGAGACTCAGCGCCAGCATGCTGTAGCTGATGCCTGCGTTCATGAAGTGGTTTCCGAAGATCATGATGCTGCCGAAAAGGACGTCGCCCACGATCATGGAGACCATCGCCGCCTTGTTCAGGCGGGACACGCGGAACGCGTAGATCACGAGCATCGAAAGGACCACCGCGAGCAGCACGAGGAGCAGGCGCTCATTCGTGAAAAAGTCGCCCAGGAACAGGTTGATCCGCCCTGCCAGAGTAAGCGAGCTCCGGGAGGCAAGGACACTGAAGTCCTTCCTGACCACAATGATGATGCCGTATAGTACGATGCCGAAAATGACCGGGATGATCTTAAGCGGCGGGAACAGAAGCGCCATCGGCAGGATGAGCGCAGGCATCCTGAAAAGGCAGAACAGAAGCGACGCCGACATCAGGAAGCTGTCCCCCATGCGGAACACGTAATACATGAGCAGCATGACCGAGATGAAGATCATGGATACCGCAGCCATTTCAATGGACACCGCGGTCATTTCCACCACAATGAGCGCACAGGCGATGACGGAGGTCATGCCGGGCGGGAGGAACGCCGCGATGGCCGCAAGCAGCACCGCAATAAACGGCGAGCTTACCGCCGATCTGTATCCGGTCATGAAAATGATGACCATGTACAGGATCATCGCGAAAACGAACCGCAGGACCCAGTCCAAATATTTCCCGTATTTTTCAAAGAAGGCCCGGATGTAATCCTTGGCCCTGACGAGCTGATTCACGGTGCCTCCTGCTCCTCTTCGTCTGCTTCAAGTTCCTTGATCCCGCGCAGGTACGAAAGATATTCCGTGACTGCGTGCCGTGCCGCAACGTGCTTTTCTCCGTAATATTTATGAGACAGCAGATAGTAAATAACCAGAAGGATCATGTAGATCAGGATCACGCCGATCACGATCACAAGCGCCTCTGCCGTATTCAGGATGAGCTCTTCATAGGCCATGACGATCATGAACAGGATGGTCCCCACTATAACGGCGTACGCCGCCGTGACCGCCAGCATGACGCCCAGCATGTGGTACAGGATATAGTCTTTTCTTCTGTATGTGACGATGGAGAGCACGTCCTTCTGTCTTTCTTCAAAGATGGCGGCTTTTGTCATCAGATACACCTTGTCGATATTTACCATCCCGTCTCCTTAAAAGAGCATAGTAATACTAATACATAGTTCACTATACTATAACACACTTTTCGCGTAAACACAAGTATCTGTGCCCGAGGACACAAATAATACAAGATTTCGTGCGAAGGGTGTCCGGAAGCCGCATATCTTGCCCCTCCGGGGCGGGGCTGCGCCGGACGGGTGCCCCCGGTGTATTGTATGAACAGACCGCTGTGGCGAAAGTCCCTGTACCATGCAATCTGTATACTGGCGGGCTCTAAAGGGATATGATATACTTACGAAGGAGGGATATATATGGCTCAGGAAAAGGAACGGATCGGCTGGATGGACACAGCAAGGGGCATTGCGATGCTCCTGGTTCTCCTCGGCCACATTCTGGAGCATGTGCCGTGCACCGCGGAGGGACAGCTCGTCCACGACCTGATCTACTCCTTCCACATGTCCCTCTTTTTCATCCTGAGCGGCATGCTTCTCCGGGCGTCCGAAGGAGAATCCGGCCGGCCCGGAAGCCGCACTTCCTTCTTAAGGTTCGTCATGAGGAAAGCGAGGACGATCCTCCTCCCCTATGCCGTCTTCTGTTTCCTTATGACCCTGTGGGACGTCTTCCACGACCGCTATCTGCCCTTTTCATCCCTCGCTGAGACCCTCAGGATCCTCTTCCTCATGCGGCCCACCGCGTTCCAGTGGTACTGGTTCCTTCCTGCGATGTTCACGGCCCAGTGCCTCTTTTATCTGCTCATAAAGTACGTCCGCCGATGGCCCTTCCGCCTTCTCCTCTGTCTCCTCTTGGGAGGCTGCGGCCTGCTGCTTTCAAAGAGTCCCGTCTCGTACTGGCTTCCGCTCCACCTGGACATCGCTCTTTTCTCACTGATCTTCCTGTATGCGGGCTTCTCCGCACGAACCTGCCTGGCCGTGCTTCGCCGGAAGCTTTCCAGGCCTCTGTTCCGGCGCATTTTAAGCCGCAGGGGGCTTCTTATTATGAGCCTCTTTGTCTTTTCCGTATCGAACTTTATCTTCCTGTTCGTCCTGAAAGAGTATGCCCAGTATTACTATAACCTCGACGTCCGGTGCCTGCCGCTCTTCGCGGCAACATCCCTCTCAGGGAGCGCCATAGTGATCCTCCTTTCGAAGATCCCCTTCCTCGCCCGCTCCCGCGTTCTCCGATGGTACGGCCGGAATTCCCTTTCCTGCTTCGGGCTCCACTACTTCCCGCACTGGGCCCTCATCATCGACCTCGCGTACCTCCTCCTCTCCGAGACGACCCCCTGGTATGCCGCGTGGCCCGTGTTTCTGCTCCTCTTCCTTGTCCTCGCCCTGCTCACCGCCCCGCTGATGTATATTTATACCCAGGTGACGGCACGGCGGCGTAACTCGCGGCGTACTGCGGAATCCAACCCGGATACCTGAACACACAAGAACGCCGGCAGGGTTTCCCTGCCGGCGTTCTTGTGTGTATGGGCAGTCCGGGCTTAGACCGGATAGCTGCCGCTGGCCTTGTCGGCCTCGCCGACGTCGACCTTCTTCTGCTGCGCGTCGCGGTACTTGAAGAAGTCCATGGCGACCTGCGGGAACAGTGCGTAGGAAAGCACGTCCTCGTCCTGCTGCTTGTAATCCTTGATGGCCTCCTCATAGCCGGGAAGCTGATCCGGGATCAGGTCTGCCGGACGGCAGGTAATAGGCTCCTCATCGCCGATGGCAAGCTTCTGGACTTCCGGGTTGAACGGCTTGATGGTCTGGCCGAATTCGCCGTGGAGGACCTTTCTGGTCTCCTTCGTGATCATCTTATAGCGCTCGCCCTGCAGGACGTTCAGGACAGCCTGCGTACCAACGATCTGGGAAGACGGCGTAACGAGAGGCGGCTCGCCGAGGTCGCGGCGGACACTCGGGATCTCCTCAAGCACCTGATAGTACTTGTCTTCCGCATGCGCTTCCTTGAGCTGGGACACAAGGTTCGAAAGCATGCCGCCGGGAACCTGGTAAAGGAGCGTCTTGATATTGACGCCCATGACCTTCGGGTTCAGCTGGCCGGACGCAAGGTAAGATTCCTGGATCGGACGGAAGTAGTCCGCGATCTCCGCAAGGAGGTTCAGGTCCAGGCCGGTGTCGTACGGCGTACCCTCAAACGTCTTCACGAGCACCTCGGTCGCGGGCTGGGACGTACCCATCGCGAACGGGGAAATAGCCGTGTCGATGATGTCCGCGCCGGCTTCGATGGACTTGACGTAAGTCATGGCTGCGCAGCCGGACGTGTAATGCGTGTGGATGTCGATGGGGAGCTTCGTGCCTTCACGGAGCGCGGTCACAAGACGCGTCGCTTCGTACGGGATCAGGAGGCCCGCCATATCCTTGATGCAGAGCGAATCCGCACCCATGTCCTCGATCCGCTTCGCGGTCTCCTTCCAGTAGTCCAGCGTGTACGCGTCGCCTAAAGTGTAGGACAGCGCGACCTGGACCTCGCCCTTCTCCCTGTTCGCCGCGTTCACAGCGGTCTGCAGGTTCCGAAGGTCGTTGAAGCAGTCGAAAATACGGATGATGTCGATTCCGTTCGCGATGGATTTCTGCACGAAATATTCGACGACGTCATCGGCGTAATGGTTATAGCCCAGGATGTTCTGTCCGCGGAACAGCATCTGAAGCTTTGTATGCTTGAATCCGTCACGGAATTTCCGAAGCCTTTCCCACGGGTCTTCCTTCAGGAAACGGAGGCACGCGTCAAAGGTCGCGCCGCCCCAGCACTCCACTGAATGGTAACCGACCTGGTCCATCTTCGGGACGATGGGAAGCATCTCTTCCGTCTTCATACGTGTTGCGATGAGGGACTGATGTGCGTCACGCAGCACGGTCTCGGTAATCTTTACCGGTCTTTTCTTAATTTCTTCCATGTTTATCTCCTTCATAAATCCGGCAGGAAATCACCGGGTGCCGTTAAACGATGCCGAAGATGGCCATGAACGTACCCGCGGCCACCGCCGTACCAATAACACCCGCAACGTTCGGCCCCATGGCGTGCATCAGCAGGAAGTTCGTGGGATCTGCTTCAGAGCCCACCTTCTGCGAAACACGTGCGGCCATGGGCACCGCTGAAACGCCTGCGGACCCGATGAGCGGATTGACCTTTCCGTGAGTGAGCTTCTTCATCAGCTTGCCGAACAGGACGCCGGCAGCCGTGCCGATCGAGAATGCGATCAGGCCGAGCGCCACGATCTTCAGCGTATCCAGCTTGAGGAACGCTTCAGCAGAAGTGGTCGCACCTACGGACGTGCCGAGAAGGATCACGACGATGTACATGAGCGCATTGGACGCGGTCTCGCTGAGCTGCCGCACCACACCGCTCTCACGGAACAGGTTGCCGAGCATCAGCATGCCTACAAGAGGCGCTGTGGTCGGAAGAAGCATGGACACGACGATCGTTACGATGATGGGGAACAGGATACGCTCGAGCTTACTGACCGGACGCAGCTGCTCCATCTTGATCTTGCGCTCTTCCTCAGTCGTCAAAAGCTTCATGATGGGCGGCTGGATAATGGGTACCAGCGACATGTACGAATAAGCAGCCACTGCGATGGGTCCCATGTATTCCGTCTGTCCCAGCTTGCTGGCCAGGAAAATGGACGTCGGGCCGTCCGCGCCGCCGATAATGGAGATGGCGGCCGCAGCCTTATCGTTGAAGCCCAGTAAAATTGCCATAAAGTACGCGCCGTATATTCCGAACTGCGCGGCGGCGCCTAAAAGGAAGCTCCTCGGGTTCGCGATCAGCGGCCCGAAGTCGGTCATCGCGCCTACACCCATGAAGATCAGGGAAGGCATGATGGCCCATTCATCCAACAGATAGAAATAATGCAGCAGTCCTCCTGCGGAGCCGTCTGCCGGCGCCTTCATGATATCCGGGTAGATATTCACGAGCAGCATGCCGAACGAGATCGGGACCAGAAGCAGCGGTTCATATTCCTTGGCGATCGCCAGGTACATGAAGAACAGCGCCACCACGATCATCAGGTAATTTCCCCAGGTGAGATTGAAGAATGCCGTCTGTTGGCGCAGATTTCCCAATGTGCTTGTAAAATACTCAATCTTGTATCTCCTTTAGATCCTGTGAAAATGATCAGTTCATGGTCGCCAGTACCGCACCTGCCTCCACGCTTGCGCCTTCATTGACGTTGATGCTTGCGACCGTCCCGTCCTGAGGCGCGACGATCTCGTTTTCCATCTTCATGGCTTCGAGGATGATGATGGCCTGCCCCTTCTTCACTGCATCGCCGGCCTTGGCCTTGATGCCGAGGATCTTGCCGGGCATTGGAGAAACGATCTGGACGCTTCCCTGCGCACCCTGAGGCGCTGCGGGTGCCGGAGCCGCCTTCTTAGGAGCCTGTGCGGGCTTTGCCGCCGGAGCCTTGACTGCCGGTGCCGCGCCGGAAATGCCTTCTTCTACCGTAACTTCATACACATTGCCGTTGACTGTGATCGTATAATTCTTCATATCCTTATCCTCTCTTCCACTGATTTCTGGATGATACTCTTCTGATGGAGCGGACGACCAGGCCGTCCGGGCTCGTATTTTCCGATGCCGCGATGGCTGCCGCGATGACCGCAACTAATTCAAGGTCATCCGTAAGCTCTTCTTCCTCTTCCGGCTCTTCCTGTACAGGAACCGGGGCCGGTGAAGCCGGCTCCAGGACCTCCTTGGTCGTCTTCCTGGCCTGCGCCTTGTTGATGAGGCTGAAGCCGGAGATCACAAAGCTGATCAGGATCAGTACCAGGAACACCACGCCCATGCCCATGAGCGTATTCAGGGCGGCGTTGCCCATCTTCTGCCCGAGCTCGCCGTCGCATCCGGACAGCGCTGCCATTGAAAGCACAAGGAAGAGGACCGGCAGGGCCTTTCTCAAATGTCTTCTCATCTGCACTCTCCTTTTTACTTTGTCCCGTGCTTCTTTAAGGGCGCGTCCTCTCTCTTCGAGAAGAGCATCTCAAGCGCCGCAAGGATCTGCTTTCTTAAGGACGCTGCTTCAACAAGGCCGTCCACGTAGCCCCGCTTTGCCTGTGCAAGCGCGCTCTGCTTTTCTTCAAATCTGGCTGCGGTCTCGGACACGTCTCCGTCTCCCGCAAGGATCTTGGCAGCCATTCCAGCGTCCATGATGCCGATCTTCGCGTCAGACAGTGCGTATACGACGTCCGCACCAAGCGTCATAGTCATGTATGCGCTTCCGAATGCTTCCGAAATGATCACGCCGATCTTCGGAACGGTCGCGTTCGCGTACGCGTAAAGGAGATCCGCGCCTGCCTTCGGAAGGGCTTTTTCTTCTTCCGCCGATGCCTTGAAGCCCGAAGCGTTCACGAGGGTTACTACCGGGATGTCGAAAGCATCGCAGAACTTCACGAGAGAAGCAGCCTTATGAAGGCCTGCCGCAGTCATCTTCGCGTCCTGGTTGCCTACAAGACCCACGGTCACGCCGTCCAGCCGCATAAAGCCGGTCACGACGTCCTCTGCGTAGTCTCTCTTCGTCTCAATAAAGAGTCCGGTGTCCGCAACGGCTCCCGCGATCACGCGGATATCCGTCTCACCCTGAAGCTCGTCGGTCATCCTGTTGAGATCATCCAAAGCTTCCTCTGCCGCCGTGTCCTCGTTGTTCGAGGGGAGCATGGAAACAAGGGACGCGACGTAGGACGCGAGCTCTTCTTCCGAGCCGAAGCCGTCCACGATGCCGCTTTCCCTGCTCTGGTATTTTGCGGATGCCGTGTTGCATTTTTCTTTATAATTACTGTCAAGCGTGTTAGGCGCATTCACGAAGAGGGATGAATCTTTCTCTTCCATGAACACAAAGTCCGCCATGCCTGCGGAAAGCGCCATGCCGCCGCCGCACTTGCCGTAAACGACCATGATCTGCGGAACAACGCCGGACGCCTTCGCCTCAGCAAGATACAGGAGCTGGAAGCCGTGAAGGGCATCCGTTGCTTC
Organism: Lachnospiraceae bacterium; assembly: GCA_017441825.1. GTDB lineage: Bacteria > Bacillota > Clostridia > Lachnospirales > Lachnospiraceae > UBA1267. Next base: position 10,145 of record JAFRVD010000034.1, on the reverse strand, counting down.
CTCGAGCCTTACGCCTGCTGAATCCAGAAGCCCGATGACGGGAGCGCCCATCTTGATGGCCATGTCATAGATCCTGACGATCTTCTTTGCGTGCATCTCCCCAAGGGAGCCGCCCAGGACGGACGCGTCCTGGCTGTAAATATAGACCAGCTTGCCGCCGATGGTTGCGAAACCGGTCACGACTCCGTCGCCGGGAGCCTCCTGCCGGAGCGACGCAAAATCCGTGGCGCGCGCGCTGACCAAACTGCCGATCTCAACAAAGCTGCCTTCGTCAACGAACGCTTCGATCCTGCTTTTCGCCTTTGTCAATCCATTCGTGCTCATTCATTTCCTCCGATCCGCATCTGCCTTGGCAGACGCTCTGTTTCAGGAAAATCCCAGATTTCCATTCATACTGTAATTTTATGCAGAATGCAACAAAAAAGCAAGCATTTTTTGGGCTTGCTTACTGATAAAAAGGGGGTTTTCCGCATTTTCGTGAAAAAGTGCGAAAAACCCGCCCAGAAGTGAATTATTAATGGTCGGTTTACCGAAGGGAGACGATGTTGTAGCCCTCGTCCTTCATGCACTGGATGAGTCCCGGAAGGATCTCCACAGTGACCTTGTTCGTCATATGGAAGCAGTAGATGCAGCCGTTGTGCATCATATCCTCGAGCTTTGACAGGACGTCTGCTGAGTTAAACGATTCGTCCGGGTCGTAATCCGCGTAGTTCAGGCTGCAGAAGGTGAACTCATAGCCCATTTTGGACATGAGTATTGCCTGCTGGACTGAATAAACGCCCGAATTGAAGTTGTACTTCGTCATCGTGTAGTCATAGTGGGCTTCCATGAAATTCTGGAGCTCCATCGCGTCGTTCATCTGGTCGCTCAGCGCGTAGTTCGCGATGCCGTCCTCCGGACAGGATGAGGAATGGCTTCCGATCTCATGCCCTTCGTCGATCATGCGCTTCACGATGTCCGGGTTTTTCGAGACGTATTCCATTGTCACGAAGAACGTGGCTTTTACGTCGTACTGCTTCAGGATGTCCAGCACCTGCTCCGTATACCCCGCCTCGTATCCCGCCTGGAACGCGATGGCCGCATTGGGGGTGTCCGGCTCGCTCGCGAATACAAGGACGTTTGCACCCAGGGATTTCAGCGTCGAATTGATGTTCACGGCCTGAAGCTGCCGGTTGTACGTGTCGCGGGAACCGCCTTCCAGCCCGATGCCGAATCCGCGTACCGTACCGTCGTACTTCTGCCGGATCACCTCAAGCTCGGCCGGCGAAATAGTGTGCACCAGGCCCTTGTCCGGTCCCGGCTCCGTTTCTGTATCAGGCTCAGTGGACTGCTCCGGCTCGGAAGTACCGTTTTCCTCGGGTGCTTCGCCTTCCGCGCCGTTTTCCCGGTCATCCGCACCTTCTCCGTTATTGCCTTCCGGCACCGCTTCCTGAGCTTCATCCTCCGGCGCCGCTTCCTCATTCTGAGTCTTTCCAGCCGGCGTATTTCCCGAGGCTCCCTTGATATCGATGCCGGAAAGTGCCATGACGAGCACTGAAACTGAGGCAATGACCACCGCTGCGATCATGAGCGCCGTCGCAAGCTTAGTCTGGTCTTCAAAAAAAGCAGTGAGCTTTTCCTTTAGCTTACTAAAAAACATACCCTTTTCACTCCGGTTTCTTTTTGATCAGTGTGATCAGTGAAGCATGACGTCATCAACGGGGATCTGCGCGAAGTCATACCCCTGCGCGCGCGCCTGGTCAATGAATTCTCCCAGTGCCGCGGTATTGCTCGATGAAACCGCATGCAGTAAATAGATGGAGCCCGGCGCCATATGGCTTAAGCACCTGTCCAGTGTGACCGAGATCTCCGGCTGGTCGTCCGTGACGTAGTCCCTGTGCGCATAGCTCCAGAAGACCGGCGCGTAGCCGAAATTCACGAGCTGCGCCATCAGCCGTTCAGACGACTCTCCTTCCGGGAACCGGAACAGCCGCATCGAATATCCGAAGCTGTCATAGACCAGCTTGTGCAGAGTCGAAATATCTTCGATAAAGGAGTCCATGCCGTTTTCATCAACGTACTTCGGATAGCCTCCCGAAGGATGCCGGCACGTGTGATTTCCGACGATGTGCCCTTCATCGATCATACGCTGAATAAGGTCCGGGCTGTTGTCATAGAACTGCTTCGTGATGAAGAACACAGCCTTGACGTTCTTCTCCTTAAGCGTATCCAGAATAAGGGGCGTATACCCGAGCTCGTACCCTTCGTCAAAGGTCAGATAGATGAGTTTCTCACCCGTTTTGATCCTGTAGACTCCGCCGTACTGCCCGTACAGCGACTCATAATAATGGACGCCGTTCGGAAGGCCGGTCTCGTCCTTGCTTTCCCAGTCGCAGCCGTAGGGGATGGAATTATTGGAAAGCGACTGAACGTCCGGGAACCGCCCGGAATCGGCAAGAACGCCGCCGTTCGGGTCATACGGCACCTCCGGTCCCGCGGTCTGCGGCTCCGGGTCGCCGGGAAGCCTCAGGTATTCGCGTGAGATGCAGCCTTCCCTGCCGTCGTAGAACACACGGCACCAGCCGTTTTCCTCCCCGAGAACCTCCACCTCGACCCCGGACTCCAGGACCCCGTAGCTCTCATATTCCGTGCCCGGTCCCGTCCGGAAATTCACGCGGGACGTGGTGGTCCCTGTCTCCCGCACCTCGGAAGTCGTCTCCGGAGGCTCTGTTTTCGTCTCTGTTTCCGGAGGCTCCGTCTCCGTTTCGGACGGGGTCTCAGACTCCGTGCTTTCCGGAGTGCTCTCCGTCTCTGTTTCCTTGTCCTTGCCGCATTTACAGCCTGAGAATACCGGCAGAAGGATCACGGCAGCCATCATGAGTACAAGTACTTTTTTCATAGCACACCCTTCTCTTATGTTTTACTTCCGTCAGCAGGGACCGTTGCACGGACAGCACAAAGACATCATGCAGCAGGGAAGGCAGAGTCCCGTGCTCATGAGGTCCTCGCGGCCGTATCCCTGGCCCATCCTGCCGTACCAGCCGTCCCCGTTCTGAAGCTGCTGATAGAAGCTCCTGTATTCCATGTTATTGGGCTCCAGCGTTGCCGCGGTGCGCGCATCCTCGAGCGCGCTGACCTGGTTATTGAGGCCGTTGTTCGCGACCGCGCGGTAATAATACCACTGTGCGTTCCGGTAGGTGCTCTCCATCCGGTTCAGGACGTTGAGCGCTTCCTGATAGTGATACGAATTGATGTAGTTGCGGACCGCCTGGAATTCCACGGGCTCTCCGGCAGTCTGGCTTACGGCGTTGCGGTACGCGCCTGAGAAAGCGCCGAACGGGTCGAAGCCGAAGCCGCTCTGCGAATACCGGTCGCGGTATCCGTAGCGCTGTCCGTAGCCGCCCTGCCCGTAGGAAGACTGGCCGTACCCGCTCTGCCCGTACGGAGACTGGCCGTAGCCTCCTCCGCCATAGGACGAGCCTCCGTTCTGGCGGATCTTCATGACCTCGTCGTAGGCCTGCTGTACCTGCTTGAATTTTTCCTCAGCCTGGTCCTTGTCCGGATTGTTGATATTCGCATCCGGATGGTACTTCCGGCTCAGCTTCCTGTAAGCCGTCTTGATCTCATCGTCGCTTGCGGAAGGACTGACGCCCAGGACCTGATAGGGATCGTAAAACATTCAATAACTCCAACTCTGTATTTGAAGGCCGGGTGCCCTTCAGGCATCCCCGCCGTTCTCTGTTTTCTTTAAGCGCTCCATCCGGACCGTACTGAAGGAGGTCCAGACCCCCGAATAAAGGATGTTTCTTAAGATCTCGCGGTGGCGGAAGACGGGGAGCATCTCGAATGCCCGCGCACATTCCGAAATGACCTGCTCGAGATGCGTCCGGGCAAAGGAATCAAAGTCCCCCCGGTCTTTGTATGCACTGTAAGGATTATAGCTTCCCGTCACGGCATCGTCAAACACGTCCGCATAGGCGTCCGCAAGGTAGATGAACTTGCCCATGTAGAAAAACAGGCGCCGGAGCGTCTCCTGCCATTCGTCCTCACGTTCGAGGAAAACCTCCGAAAGCATGGTCCCCGTAAGGTTTCCTGCATGGTCCGGATTGCCGTCCGGTTCCTTTTCATATGCGGACAGCGCCTTCATATACTCTTCCAGCGCCTTTTTCTGCCGCGGATATTTTTCCGCAGTCTTCATGTACGGCCGCCGAAGGAGCCGCACCGCGCGCTTCGCGGCGCGTGATTTGCTGTCGTGTGCCTGGTCGATATAGTTGTGATAGCTGAGCATCAGGTTCATGTCCGCGGCGTAGGAAAGGTCCGGCGCGTATACACGGCTCACCTTCCTGCCCTTATAGACGCAGATCCCGTCCCTGTACGCTTCGTCCTGTTCATAAAGGCCGTTCGTAAGGATCGCCAGGAACACCGGGTCATATGCCAGGATGAGCTGCGAAAGCGGCCCGAATTTCTTCCCGAGCGCCTTGCAGAGTCCGCAGTAATAGCTTTCATAGACCTTTTTGTCTTCTTCTGAAAGCCGCTCCTTGTAGGGGGTAATGTAGCCGAACATGGGTCAGATCTTCTTCCTGAACTTTGTACCGCATTTAGGGCAGGAAACGTCCACCGTTACGCCGCCCTTTCTGGGCACCCGGATCTTCTGGCTGCAGCCGGGGCATTTGTAAATGTGATATTTCCTGAGCATCTTCGCTTCGGAGATAAGCTCAAGGAAAAAGTGGTTTTCTTTCTGCCTCTTTGCGATATTCCGGGAAAACATGCGGAAAAACGTCAGCATGATGAGCAGGATGCTGAGGACCGCAAGCACCTGAAGGCCGAATACCGCGTACAGGATCTCAAGGAGGACCGCCAATATGAGGATCGCCATATTGAGCTTGTCCGATCCGTATCTCCCTGCCATAAAACGCCTGAACTTTTCCGCTATTCCAGCAAGAAATCCGTTCAATTGCATTTCCTCCGTCAAATATACTGAAAGACCCGCGTGAGATTTGGATCTCCCCGGGTACTTTTATACGTCGATATCATATCACACATTCTGCACTTTTTACAATAATCCTGCAGTGAATACACAAAAATTTCATTCTTCTCACGTAAAAATGCAGGAAGACCGGCGGTCCCAAACGGGACGCCGGTCCGTGATTCCTTATGCTTCCCCGGAGTCAGCGCCTCCGGGATATCAGTTGATGATGTATACGTCCGCGTAATACATGCCGCCGGCCGATGCTTCCGCGTGGGTCCTGCGGTAGATGTCGATGCAGTTTGCGGGAACGCCGCAGTCCGCCGCCACATACTCTTTTCCGTTGATCAGAAGGCGCGTGCCGTACGGGATCTGGCTCACGCACACCGCAACGGAATAGTCCGAAACGAGCGGCAGTCCGGACGCGCCGTGCGCCGTATAGTTCGGGTCATCCGAGCCCCAGACGCCGCAGCATTTCGTGCAGTGGCAGTAATGGGTGATCCGGAAGCTGCCGAGATACGTGAGGTTCTGGCCGGCCTCTTCGTTCCCGGGATTCGTCGGAGCCGTGGTCGGCTGCGTTTCCGGAGGAGCTGTGGAAGTTACGGGCGGCTGAGTTACGGGCGGCTGCGTAGCGGCCGTTTGCGTCGGAGCCGCAGTCTGCGGCTGCCATGCGGCGTACGTTTCCTCATACGTCTCCGCGGCCGAGGAGGCATAGTACTCCTCAAGCCAGGAGGACTCCTGTATGCTCGATTCAAGAGCGGAGGAAGCAAGGAGCGACTGCTCCTCTTCATACTCCACCTCGCGCTGGATAGTCTCCTTGCGCGCAAGATTTCCTTCGATGTTCAGCATGCTGAACATTTCTTCCGCTTCGTCTGAAAGTTCATTGCTGTTGCCGGGTCCCAGGAACAGGTAGTACAGGACGACCTTGTTCTTCGGGATGACCAGCGTCTCATAGATGGGCGACCGGACTGAGACGGTGTAATACGTCGCGTCCATATCCACTACACGGAATACGTCGCCTTTTCTTGTGGACAGAATGACCGTGCCGGTCTCCTCCGCACTTTCATACATATAGACGCCGTCTTCCTTTGCCATGACGGCGTACGCTACCGTATCCCGAAGCTCTTCATATGCTTCCATCCCGTAAAGGGCATAGAACGCATTCACATAGCCCGTATATCCGTTCTGCTGAATCTCATACCAGTCGCCTGTACGTCCTGTGCAGGGGACGATGTCGTCCGGGTACAGTACGTCCAGGATATCGCTCTCCTCATCCGGGGCTTCCCTGACGTTTAAGTACAGGGAGACCTTCTCCGGGTCGATGCACAGCTTGTCCCTGAAATACGCTTTCAGACCGACGGGAACTTCTTCTGAAGTCTCAGCCGGAGCTGCTTCTTCCTGAGAGGGTTCTTCGGAAGGAAGGCTTTCGGAAGGAAGCGCAGTGAGAAGCACGGGAGTCTCCTCCTCCGGAGCTTCCCGTCCTTCGATATTGCCTCTGATATGCCTGTCCGTAACGTCCACGACCTCGAAGCTTGCTGCTTCAGATGCCTCCGGTGCGGCTGCATTCTCTGTTTCGGTTATATGCCTGCCCTTCACAAGAAGCGCGGTCCCCAAGATCATGAGGGCTGCAGCAAGAAGGACTGCGGCATATCTCCACTTTCCTGACATAATGATCCGCCAGGCTTTCCCTGACACTCCTTTTTGAAATAATGACGAGTATTAAAACAATATTAATAATTACACAAAAACAGTGCAAATGCAACAATTTTGTTACGATTTCCCTGAAATGTTAAGCAATTGTTACGATGGATTGTAGCACACCGTCATTATTTTGTCAAGAATCTGATCGAAATCTTCTTTTTGTCCCCTCGGACAAACAGGCAGGGGGATCATTCCCCCTGCCCGGTCACAGTCCTGAAATGTATGTTTTTACTGCCTCTGCCTGGCCGCTTCGAACAGTAAAATGGTGGCCGCCATGGCTGCGTTCAGCGATTCAACTGCCCCCTTCATGGGGATGATGATCCGCCGGTCCGCAAGTGCCGTGAGCTCCGGAGTGAGCCCCTCTCCTTCGTTTCCGATCATAAATGCGGACATTCCCCTGTAATCCGGGACGTCATACGGGACGGCGCCCCGTAAGTGTGCGGCATGGCATTCCCCGCCGCGTTCATGGATCATCCGGACCGTATCGCGAAGATCCGGAACGATAGTGAACGGCACTCGGAAAATTGCACCCATTGTAGCACGCACTACCTTCGGGTTCCAGATATCGGCGCACCCGGTATTCATGATAACGCCGGAAGCCCCGGCAGCCTCGCAGCTTCTTAAGATAGTCCCGAGGTTTCCCGGATCCTGCAGGTTTTCGAGGATCACGTATAGCCCCGTGCCGTCAGAAAGGACCTCCTCCGGCGTGCGCTCCGTGATCCTGACTACCGCGAGGATCCCCTGCGGCGTCTGCGTATCCGAAAGCTTTCTGAAGACGTCCGGCTTCACTGTCCGAAGCCCCGCATGAGAGGCCTCACGCTTCCTCCTGACTTCTTCCTCCATCTCCGGGTATCTCATAAACAGGTCCTCGGAGACTACGATCGTCTGAAGCCGCGCTGCCGGGACTTCCGTAAACATGCGGGTCCCTTCCACGATAAACACGCCGTCTTCACGGCGCTTTGAAGCCCGGGACTGCCACTTGACAATATTCTTTTCCAGTTCGTTCATAGCTTACCTTGCAAGGAGTGAGGTCAGGCGGCGGATGCTTTCCGGGATCTCCTTCTTCATCGCAAGCCCCTCTTCGATGTCCACGTCCGTACACCTGCCGTCCTTAAAGACGACGATCCTGCAGCTCTTACCGGCGATCAGGAGGTCCACCGCCCGCGAGCCCATAAGGGACGCGTAGAAACGGTCGCGGCTTGACGGACTGCCGCCGCGCTGGAGATACCCGAGGATGGTCGCCCGCGTCTCCACGCCGGTGGCCGCCTCGATCCTCCGTGCCATGGAAGTGGAATGGCCAACACCCTCAGCATTGATGATCAGATGGTGCTTCCTGCCCTTCTTCCGGTTATCGATCACGTGGTCGATGATGGCCTGCTCGTCGCCGTCATATAGCTCCGGGAGAAGGATGTCTTCCGCGCCGGTCGCAATGCCGCAGACCATGGCGATGTAGCCCGCGCTCCGCCCCATGACCTCCACTATAGAGCAGCGTTCGTGGGAGCTTGAGGTGTCGCGGATCTTGTCGATGGCCTCCATCGCCGTATTGACCGCGGTGTCAAAGCCGATCGTATAGTCCGTGCAGGCAATATCGAGGTCGATGGTCCCCGGGATGCCGATGACGTTCACTCCGAGCCGCGCGAGCGCCTGCGCCCCGCGGAACGACCCGTCTCCGCCAATGACTACCAGTCCGTCGATCTCATGCTTCCTTAAGATCTCCGCAGCCTTTTCCTGCGTTTCCCGCTCCACAAATTCAGGACAGCGCGCCGTAAAAAGGATCGTCCCGCCGCGCTGGATCGTCTCGGAAACACCGTGCGTATCCATTGTAAGGAAGCGCTCCTCAAGGAGCCCCGAATACCCCCGTTCGATCCCCTGAACGTCAAGTCCCTGCGCGATCCCGGAACGGACCACGGCGCGGATGGCCGCGTTCATCCCCGGCGAATCGCCGCCGCTTGTCAGTACCGCGATTTTCTTCACTTCCGACATATCGTTCCCCCTCCTGATCCATCAGTCTCTTCTTCAGGCATGTTACTCATAAAACAGTTTCATGATACTCTTCCCCGGGCCTTTATTCAATCTTTTTTTCAAAGCCCGTTCTCTTTTTGAAAGCCTTCCGTTCCGAAAAAGGAGGTGCCGAAGCCGTCTGATGAAAGGCTTGAAAACCCCCGTCCCATCTGATATAGTTATCATGTTTGGATATTCACTATACTCTATGAAAAGGAGCATTGCCATGACATATGAACAGGCGGCCGCCCTTCTTGAAAAGTACGGCCAGACACAGGTGTTAAAGTATTACGGCGAGCTTTCTCCCGAAGGACAGAAAGCGCTTCTTCAGCAGATCGGGGACCTGGATCTGTCTCTTCCGGAGCTTGTTAAGGGCGCCGATGGCCCCAAGGCCTTCCCGAGAGGCCATCTTGAGCCGCTTCCCAATACGATGACCGTAGAAGAGATCGAAAAGCGCCGTACGGAATTCGAGGAAGCCGGCTGCAAGGCGATCCGCGAAGGAAAGTGCGCGGCGGTCCTTCTTGCAGGCGGCATGGGGACGCGCCTCGGCTTCGACCATCCGAAGGGGACATACAACATCGGCGTGACAAGAGATCTCTACATCTTTGAGTGCCTGATCGAGAACCTGAAGAGGACTACGGAGCAGGCAGGCGGCAAGATCCTGCTGCTTATCATGACGTCGGACAGGAACTACGAGGAGACTTCGGCGTTCTTTAAGGAGAAAAACTACTTCGGCTACGATCCGGACTACGTCCGCTTCTTCAGGCAGGAAATGGCTCCGTGCACGGACTTTGCCGGCAATATCCTGCTCGAGGAAAAAGGGAAGATCGCGAATTCGCCGAACGGTACCGGCGGCTGGTTCCATTCGCTGAAAAAGTGCGGGCTCCTCGACGAGCTTCACGAGCGGCACATTGAATACATCTCCTGCTTCGGCGTGGACAACGTGCTCGTTCACATCAGCGATCCGGTCTACACCGGCGCGTTCATCCTTTCGGGCCTGGACTGCGCGGGCAAAGCCGTGAAGAAGGCGGACCCGATGGAGCGCGTGGGCGTCCTCTGCCTGGAGGACGGGAAGCCGTCCATAGTGGAATATTACGAAATGACGGACGACATGATCAACCTGCGGGACGAGAACGGCGACCTCCTCTACAACTTCGGCGTGATCCTGAATTACTATTTCAAGATGGACAGGCTTGAGGAGATCATCGCGAAGCAGATGCCTTACCACATTGTGGAAAAGAAGATCCCGTATCTTGACGAAAACGGCGGACTCGTCAAGCCGGACAAGCCGAACGGCTGCAAGTACGAGCTTCTGGTCCTTGACATGATCCACCTCATGGACAGCTGTCTGGCGTACGAGGTGGTCCGCGAAAAAGAATTCGCTCCCATCAAGAACCTCACCGGCATCGATTCCGTTGAGAGTGCGCGGGCGCTCCTCGAAAAGGGGGTGTAAAATAACTCCCACCTAAAACATCGCGCCAGACTTCGCATGAAGCCT
>JAFRVD010000033.1 GCA_017441825.1 Lachnospiraceae bacterium | reverse complement strand
GAAGAGGAGCACTATCCCGGGCTGCCTGTCTGTGCGAAGTTGAGGTTAGTGGCGCTAGGGAACCGCCGCTGTGCGAAAGCAGTACCCCGGAGTGGACCATATGGATCCTATTCCGGCCGCCGTCACAGCCTGATATTCACCCATTCGCCCTTGTTGATGCGGTGGCGGAGCATGGCCGCGCGGACCAGCGCGTCCACATCAAAGCTGATCCAGGAGCCGATGTACCCGAGCATGAGCGCCGGGAACCAGGAGGCCATTGGGTAGCAGAAGAACCAGGTGGTCAGGGGACGCAGGATCGCGACGCTAACCAGGGACACCAGGGCCACGTAGCGGACGTCGCCGGCGCCGCGGAGGCACCCCGCGACCATCACGCGCTGGTTCTGCGGGTAGATGCCTATAAGGAGCACGATGAAGCAGATGCTGGCCGCGTGGATGATATCCGGCTCGTCAGTGAACAGAGTGGGCAGCCAGTTCCGGCCGAAGAACGCGAACAGCATGATGCCGATCGACATGAAGATGCTGATGCGCTGGCCAACCTTGACGTAGGACTTCGCCTTGTTCTTCATGTTCGCGCCCAGCGACTGGCCGACCAGAGACGTACACGCGGAAGAGACGCCGTCGCCCAACGTAAACGTGAGGGCACTCACCTGCTGCACGATCTGGGTGGTCGCGTAGGCAGCGGTGCTGATGCCCGCGATCAGCTTGCCGTTCAGGAGGAAGCCGATCCGCATGAACACGGATTCCGCGATCGTACCGGAGCCCACAGTGACCAGGCTCTTCAGGGTGTATTTATCAAATTTAAAACGGGTAAAGGGGCGGAGCGAAAGGTATCCGCCCTTTTTCATGACTACTATGATCGCAACCACGCTGCCGGTGCACGTGCCGACCGCAGTCGCGATGGCGGCGCCCCGGACGCCCCACGCAGGGAAGCCGAAGTGCCCGCCAATCAGGCAGTAGTTCAGGAAAACGTTGACGATATTCGCCGTCATGTTGACGACCATCGTAATGCGCGTCTTGCCGATGCCGCGCATGGCGGCGCAGATGCAGAGCGTCCAGCAGTTCGGAATAAAAGCCATCGAAATGATACGGAAATAGATCACGCCGTTTTCGATGGTGTCATCGGCGGCGCCCGCAAGACGTAAAAGCGGCTCCGCAAGGAGGTATCCGAAAATGGTCATGAGTACGCCGATCCCGGTGATGACCACAAGCGACTGCTTCATGCACGACAGCGCAGCCTCGTGATTTCCGGCGCCTTTTCTCCGGGCGACCACCGCCGTGGTCCCGGTGCACAGGGACTGCGCGACTAAAAGCATGATCATGCGCGGCTGTGCGCAGAGCCCTACGGACGCGATGGCGGCGCTTCCGAGCGTTCCAACCATCATCGTATCAAAGGAGTTCATGAGCGTCATGAGGAGCCCTTCGAGGGCCGCCGGCCATGCGATCGTGAGCACCTTTTTATACATCGTCCCCATGGAGTCCGTATCGTTTTCATCGAGCTCCCGCTTAAAGCCGAACAGGAGCTGCATCAGTTTGTTCTTGAAGCCTGTCATTGAATCCATATTATGCCCCTCCGTATTCAGTATAGCATCAGTTTTCTGAAAATCAAACCGCTGATTGTAAAATCACGGCTGTTGTGCTAACTTAAAAAGAGAAGTTTCAGAGGAGGCATACGATGGACGGAGAGACCGGTAAGAGCAGCGTAAACGTACTTTACGGGACGCGCTTCCTTTCGCTGTATGATTATGAGTATAAGGAAGGACGTCATTATTATGTCGCTTCACGGAGAAAGAAGGACGACCTGGTCCTAGGGAAAAGCGACGAAGACGCGCAGAGCATGCTGCCGGATGCGGTGACTGTTGCCGTAGTCCTGCACCTGCCCGACGGTGAAGAGCGTCTCCTTCTGTTTTATGAGTATCGGTACCCTGCAGGAAGGTTCCTCTTAAGCCCGGTTGCGGGGCTCATCGATCCGGAAGATGAGAAGACGCCGGAACCGCTTGTTTCCGCGGCGGTACGGGAGATCAAGGAGGAAGCCGGCCTTACCGTGAAGGAGACGGACACGGTCCGAACCGTGATCCCGGTGAGTTACTGCACGCCCGGCATGACGGATGAGACAAACGCGTTCCTGCGTGCGGACGTCGCCGTCTCGGACTTATCGGGCCTTGATCACGGAGGCGCCGTGGGATCCGAGCTTTTCCGGGAATTCGTGCTGCTTGACAGGACAGAGGCGGAGAAGATCTACAGGGAAGCGCGGGACGAATACGGGAACTGGTTTTCGCTTGCGACGTGGACCGTTCTCGGCATCTTTCTTTCAGGAAAATGAATTGCAAAGACGCAGAATTATGTTATAGTATATTTGACAAGCGGGCCCATGTTGCAGGGGCCGGAAAGGGGAAGATTATGAAGAAGATCATTTCTGTCATTCTGGCGGTTGTCATGCTGGCTGTGCTTCCGGGCTTTACGCCGGTACGTGAAGGGATATCGGACGGTGTGACCGCAGGATATACGTCCAAAACGACCAAGACAAACGAGAAGGCGTCGCAGTACATCGGCGTCTGGTACGGGCTTCTGGACACCATTCTGGAGGTCAATGAAAACGGCACCGCATTTTATCAGGAGCCGCTGAATTCGGACAACAAGAATGTTTATGAAGGTGTGGACTGCACCTGGAAGATCAAAAACAACCGGATCTATTTCTATGATGTAAACGGCTATACCCTGTACGCGAAGGATACGGAGAACGATTTCATGACGCTCCGTTCTACCGACCCTACGTGGAATACGGAAGCGTTCAAGCGCCTTACAGACGTGCATTACGCGGAGGACGTACGGCCGCTGGAGGCACTTGGGGACGTGTTCGACATCGAAGACGTCAAGGTCAAGGACTATGAAAAGCGCCTTTATGAAGCCATATGGGAGTACATGGACGACAATATCACGATCAATCATAAGAATGATATTGCGTCTCACGTCAACGCCGCGAACGTCACGAGCTATGAACCGACCGTTATGAACGAAGGCTTCCTGACGACGAATTACGAGGACGGCTCACAGTGCCTTGCGGTCGCGTGCCAGATCGTGATGAACGTAACCGGCCAGGGGACCATCAAGGCTTATATCCTTGTAGTATTTGAGGGCCTCGAGCTGAGCCGCAGGAAGACCCTGATCTATGACGTTGCAGGCACCTCAGACTGCTATGACAATTACAACGAGTGCGTACAGAACGAAATGTACAGCTTCCTCGAAGAAGGCGAGATCCAGAAGGTGGCGCTGCCGTTCGGGCGCGATTTCTATAACGAGATCATCGTCGTGCCCACGTCCGTGAAGCCTGCAAGCTCCGAGTACATCCTGCCGCAGAGCTCGACAAGGCTCCTCACCTATGCGGACGTCTCCGGCTTATCCGCAGACCTCTGCCGCCTTGCGAGAAACGAGATCTTTGCGCGGCACGGACGTATGTTCAACGACGCGTACCTGCAGAATTACTTCAATTCGCAGTCCTGGTACCACGGGACCATCCCGGCGGCAAGCTTCAACAACAACCTGCTCAGCCAGACTGAGATGCAGAACGCCGTGTTCCTGGAGAAGTACGAGAAGTCGCTGCGCGGGCAGTAAGAAGCAGAAAGGGAAGGCGCCTCAAAGAGAGGCCGTCCTGAACTGATATAAAAAACTTGACAAAACAGCCTAACTGTATTATTGTACTATTACAGTAATACAGTTGGGCTGTTATTCTTTTGTTTTATGGAGGACGTGAATGGAATGGAAACTGGATAAGGACCGGCCGATCTGTCCGCAGCTCATGGAGCTCATAGTGACCGGGATCGCCGGCGGGGAATACGCCGCAGGTGAAAAGCTTTTATCCGTCCGGGAGGTCGCTCTTCAGGCGGGGGTGAACCCGAATACCGTGCAGAAGGCGTTCTCGGAGATGGAGCGGGACGGAATGATCTTTTCGCGCGCCGGCTCCGGCTGGTTCGTTGCGGAGGACACCGGAAAGGCCGTGGAGCGGGTGGAAACGCTCGCCCGGACCCGGACGGAAGAATATGTATCCGGAATGCGCGCGCTCCGCAAGGAGGACGCGGACATTCTCAGGATGGTAGAGGAGGTATGTCATGAGTGAACTCGTGAGATGCGAAAAACTGACTAAAATATATGACCGCACAGTCGCTCTGGACCACATCGACTTAACAGTGGAAAACGGAAAGATCGTCGGGCTTCTCGGGCCGAACGGGTCCGGAAAGACCACTCTCATCAAGCTCCTGACCGGGCTCCTGACGCCGGACGAAGGCGCGGTCCTTGTGGACGGAAACGCCCCCGGGCCGGAGACCAAAAAGGTGGTCGCTTACCTTCCGGACAGGAATTTCCTGAATACCTATATGAAGGTCGGGGAGATCGTTCAGTATTTTGAGGATTTCTATGAAGATTTCAAGCCGGAACGTGCGTACCGGATGCTCGAGGAGCTCGGGATCGAGAAGGATGTCCAGCTGAAAACGCTGTCCAAGGGCAACAAGGAGAAGGTGGCGCTCATCCTGACGATGAGCCGCGATGCGAAGCTTTACGTGCTGGACGAGCCGATCGCCGGCGTGGACCCCGCAACGCGGGACTACATCATCCGGACCATTATCAGCAATTACCAGCCGGAAGCGTCCGTCCTGATCTCCACTCATCTGATCTCGGACGTGGAGTCCGTGCTGGACGAGGTGATCTTTATCCAGAACGGGACCATTCTGCTTCAGAAGACCGTGGACGAGATCCGTGAAGAGAAGGGCATGAGCGTGGACGCGATGTTCAGGGAGGTGTTCAGATGGTAAAGAAGCTCTTCAAATATGAATTCAGCGCGATGCTTAAAAAGCTTCTTCCGCTGTTTGTGATCGTATTGGGAACCGCCTTCCTGAACCGGATTATCCAGTTCTTTGAAAGGGACAGCACCACGTACAATATCCTGTTTGTGTCGTCCGTTGTGCTTCTCGTGATCTCCTGTGTGGTGCTTCTGGTCGGGACGCTCTGGATCTCCGTCAGCAGGTACTATAAAAACATGTTTACGAACGAGGGCTACCTCACGCTGTCACTTCCGGTCACGGCTGACCAGCATATCACGACAAAGTGCGTGACGGCGCTCGCCTGCGGGATCCTTTCTTTCCTGGTCTGTCTTTTCGGCGGGATGATCGCGACGTCCAACGGGATCTTTTCAGAGATCGTGAAGGCAGGGTGGTGGCTTCTCCGGAAATTTACCAAAACATTTGGTGCGGGCAGAACCATCAGTTATTCTCTGGAAGTGATTCTGCTGCTGCTCTTAAGCGCCGTGAAGACGATCCTGGTCCTGTACGCCTGCGTGTCCTTGGGACAGCTTGGCAAACGGAACCGGAACCGGCCCGCCAAGGCGGTCGGATTCTTCTTTATCTATTATTTCGCGGTACAGGTGCTTGCAACGGCGGGGCTGATCGTCATCGCCGTCCTGGACCTGAGCGGAAAACTGGAGGCGCTTGCAGAATGGATCAATCTTCATCCGCATACCGCGGCAAATCTGTTCCTCTGGATCGGGATCGTCTGGTCCGCGGGCTTTTGTATCCTCTATTACTGGATCAGCCGCCATGTGCTGACAAAGAAACTGAATCTGGAGTAAGGAGGCGGGTATGAAAAAAAGCAAACGTATCATCATATGCCTGTTCGCTGCTGTACTGATGTCAAGCCTCACCTCCTGCCGGTGGCTCGAGGAACGCCGCGCGAAGCACGCGGTGTGGGCCAATGAAGAGGAAACGGAGATCCTCTGGAAGGGGCAGAAATTCCTGGAGCTTCCGAAGTCCGATCTCTATTCTGATTTTACCGGAAAAGACTGGATCTATGTGACCGCACCGGACGTCCCGCTGTTTTTAGCGCCTATGGAGGGCCGGATGGCTGCTGCATCGCATGAGGACACGATCCTTTATTTCTCAGAGTGGGACAAGGAGACAGAACGGTATTATCAACGGTGTTTCGCAAGGGAAGACCATTATGAGGGGTACCGCCGTGCAGTAGAGAACGCGAAGATCGACCGGTACTGCGTGGAGATGAACGTGGTCTCCGGAGATACCGGAGAAGAGATCCCCGTCATTTTCCTATTGGACGATGAAACGGTAAAGCTGCTCGAGCCGGAGCTTTCTTCGGATATCCCGGCAGTCTCCGATGAAGAAGTCATGAGACTTTATAACGAATGCAGCATGGTCTTTTTTGACGACGATTACCTCGCAAGGACCGGCTTTACCTTCTGCCGCTGTGATGAAGCGATGTTCCTCAGGGAGGAGCTCTGCGGGCTCAGCGTCTTCGAGGAAGAAGACGGCACCCGGAAGTACCTCATATCTTCGGTCGGATACCTGCCCTACTGCAAGGACCACGTCCTTGCGGACGACAGCTTATATAAAGCCGTGATGGAGCAGCTTAAGGCGCTTCCGTAAGATATTTGAAAAAACACCCGGTCAGGACGGCCTGGCCGTAAGTGATTCCCCCGAAAGTAAAGACTCGTCTTTCTTTCGGGGGTTTTTGTTTGTCCGCCTGCACGTTTATGTGTATATCTTCTTTCAATTTCAGACGGGCCATGGTAAAATACAATATAGCATCAGTTACGAAAGACATCACACAAAGGAGGTAACCCATGGCGCTCATTCATCTTGATTTTGAAAGTCAGTACTACAACGCGAACACGGACGTCTACGTGATCATTCCGGACAAGAAGCGCGGGATCGACCCGAAGGATTTTTACAAAAGAGAGGACCGGTTCAAATGCCTGTGGCTCCTGCACGGCACGTTCGGCAGCTACAGCGACTGGATCCGGAAGTCCAATATCGAGCTGTACGCCTGCGAGCACGACCTCATGGTCGTCATGCCGAGCGTTCAGAATTTCGACTATGAAGAATGGAACAACGCAGGCCTTGGTCTCGATACCACCAAGATGATCACGGACGAGCTTATGCCGATGATCCAGAGCTGGTTCCCGGCGTCCGAAAAACGGGAAGACAACTTTGTTGCAGGCCTTTCGATGGGCGGCGGCGGAGCCCTGAAGCTCGCGCTGAACTACCCGGAGAAATTCTCGGCCTGCGCGTGCCTTTCTTCCACGCCCCGGAACCTGGATTCGAAGAAGGAACAGCTGGAGCAGCTCTTTGCAATGACCCGGAAGGAAGCGCGGGAAGCCGTTTTCCCGGACCGCTTTATGAGCTACCGCGCGTACAACCAGATGCACCGCTATGATTCCGTAGACGAATATCTCGATTCCATCTCGAACTCCTGGCGGAGGCTGGATGCGATGGTGGAAAGAAAGGATCCGCTGCTTCCCCGGTTCTTTTTCTCCATCGGCACCGAAGACTTCGGCTATGAGAACTACAAGCTGTTCAAGGCGCACCTTGAGGAGATCGGTCTCAGTGCGGTATTTACGGAAGGCCCCGGCGTCCACGAGTGGCGCGTATGGGAGCGGGACATCCAGAAAGCCATCGAATTCTTCGGCCTTACCGGCGATGACGTGAAGGGCAACGCATTTTAAACAATACAAATGAAGGGCGGCGAATCTTTTTTGGGCGTTTTCATGATTGACGAAAAACCGGGCCGTAAGGTATGATTAACAGTGGTGCGGTTTGACTGTACCGCGAGGAAAATACACTGGAACAGCCCGGACGGAAAAGAGTCCTGCTGTCTGAATAATCAAAAAGAAAGGATGTAGAAAATGTCAGAACTGAATTTAAGCAAGTATGGTATTACTGACGTTCAGGAGATCGTTTACAACCCTTCGTATGAAGAGCTGTTCGCCGAAGAGACCAAGGAAGGCCTCACCGGTTATGAAGTCGCTCAGCTGACCGAGCTGGACGCGCTGAACGTGATGACCGGCATCTACACCGGCCGTTCTCCCAAAGACAAATACATCGTCATGGACGAGAATTCCAAGGACACCGTCTGGTGGACCACGCCCGAATACCCGAATGACAACCATCCGATCAGCGAGGACGTCTGGGCAGAGCTCAAGAAGCTCGCGCAGGCTGAACTTTCCGGCAAGAAGCTGTACGTCATGGATGCTTTCTGCGGCGCGAACCCGGATACCCGCATGGCTGTCCGCTTCATAATGGAAGTCGCATGGCAGGCACACTTCGTCAAGAACATGTTCATCGTTCCCACGGAAGAAGAGCTGGCTTCCTTTGAGCCGAACTTCGTGGTGTACACCGCATCGAAGGCGAAGGTCGACGCTTACAAGGAGCTTGGCCTGAATTCCGAGACTGCTGTTGCTTTCAACGTTTCGAGCCGTGAGCAGGTCATCCTGAACACCTGGTACGGCGGCGAGATGAAGAAGGGCATG
>JAFRVD010000002.1 GCA_017441825.1 Lachnospiraceae bacterium | reverse complement strand
TGATTGGTGACGCTAAAAATGGCTTATTCTCCGCCGAAAAACAGCTTTCTCCGAAAAGACAGGCGCCAGGCTTCATGCGAAGTCTGGCGCGATGTTTTAGGTGGGAGTTATTTTACACCCCCTTTTTCCCTCATCCGGCCCCTGCGGGTCCACCTTCCCCCTCCGGGGGAAGGCTTAAAGGCTTCCCCTGGCAGGGGAAGCTGTCAGCCCGAAGGGCTGACTGATGAGGTCGATTCAATATTCGAATCCGCTGTCCTCGCCAAGCGGGCGGTCCAGCATTTCGGGATGCGCGAAGATGTGCCTGATGAGGCGCAGGCTCCGCGCGAAATAGAAGCCGTCCGCGATCCGCTCGTCGAGCGTCGCGCCGATGTCCAGCACGTCCCGTATCTCCTCCGAGCCGTCCGGCATGAGCAGCTTCGCTTTATGAAGCGTGCCGATCGTGATAATGATGCTGTTCGATCCGTAGTTGTTCAGATGGTGATATACGGACGGGCACTGGATGCTGCCCAGGTTCGAACAGAGTATGGACGTGAAGTGGGTATCCCCTTCCATGAGAGATTTTGGCGTAAGCCCCCAGAAATCCATCAGGCGTACGACTCTGAAGATGAGCATGAGGAGGAGCCGCGGCAGCTTCGCGAACTTGTCGAGGAGCGCGTCAATGCCGCCCGTAGCGTGCTCGCTCTTCCGGGTCTCATTGACGTCCCCCACGATCTTTTTGCTGATCGTGTCGAGCGTATCCGTATCTTTGGGGACCAGGACCATCAGCGCCTCCTCCGCGCCGTCCTGAAAACGGCGCTTCATCACGAAGCTGATGCTGATCTCATTGCGCTCGTAGATCCGGCAGCCCTGGATGAACCGGTTCATCATGGGCCGCTCTTTGACCATCCGGGCCATCCCCGTGATGGCGCAGTGGAACATCGTGGTCTTGTAATCCGGATGCTCCGCGTTCTTCTTTTCAAGGTACTTGAGAAGCTCGGTCGCGTCGATGGTGTCGTTCAGATACACTTCACAGTCTGTGCGCTTGGGCCAGAGATAGCACATGATGGTCTGAAGACCGGGCGCCTTGACCCTTCTGCCGTCCGCGCGGTCGCCCCAGCGTCTTTTCACGCGGGTCAGTTCTTTACTGTCGCTCATATCTTTCCCACCTTTTCCGTCATTTTTGAGCCGGAAGCTCTTCTGTCCCTTATATTACAGCAATTCTCTCTGCCTGTCCAACAAAGTCTTCTTTTTATACCAGTACCGCCCGCGGAACGCCCTCCGGGATCGTATCGTACTTCACCGGCCCGTTTGTTTCCTTCAGGAACGCCGTACGCTGGCTCATATAGAGGTCGTAGTACAGGCCCTTCTTTTTAAGGAGCTCTTCGTGGCTTCCCGCCTCCGCGATCTGCCCGGCCTCTATGTACATGATGCGGTCGCAGTTCTGGATGGTCGAAAGCCTGTGCGCGACGATGAACGACGTCCGGTTTTTGAGAAGCGCCGCAATGCCTTCCTGCACCAGCCGTTCCGTATTCGTATCGATGGACGACGTCGCTTCGTCGAGGATCAGGATCCGCGGGTCGGACAGGAGCGTCCGGGCGAAGCTGATCAGCTGGCGCTGTCCGGCGGACAGGCCCGCGCCGCGCTCGTTCGTAGGCGTATCGTAGCCCTTTTCCATTGTGCGGATGAAGTCATCGGCGTGGACGGCCTTCGCGGCAGCGATGCACTCCTCGTCAGTCGCATTGAGGCGGCCGTAGCGGATGTTGTCCATGATGGTGCCGGAGAAGATGAACGTATCCTGCAGCATGACGCCCGTCTGCTGCCTGAGCGACCGTATGGTGACCTTGGACAGGTCGTTGCCGTCGATCAGGATCCTTCCCTCCGTGATGTTATAGAACCGCGAGAGCAGGTTCACTATGGTGGACTTGCCGGCGCCCGTAGGACCGACCAGAGCAATCGATTCTCCGGGAGCCACCTTGAAGCTCACGTTCTTTAAGACCGGGGTGCCCTTTTCGTATTCGAACATGACGTTCTCAAATTCCACGGCGCCCTGTATCTCCGGCAGCGGGTAAGCGTCCTCCGCGTCATCCACTGTTACGGGCTCGTCCAGCACCTGGAAGATCCGCTCGAGGTACGCCGCGGTGTCCAGCAGCTGGTTGTAAATGTTGCCGAGCTGCTGGATGGGTCCCCAGAACCGGTTCGAGTAAGCGATCATGGCCGTGATCGCACCGATCTGCACCACGCCTTCCAGAATAAACTCGTCGCGGAAGAGGTAGATGGCCGCAATGTAGATCGCCATGCGGACGATCCTTGACAGGATGGTCGAAATGGGCCACATGCCGTGCGCGAGGTACGCCGCACGCAGCGAATATTTCTTCGTCTCGTCCAGAAGGCCGTTGAAGATGCCCTCGTTCATTTCCTCGCGGACGAACGCCTGGGTGACCTTCTCGCCGTTGATGTTTTCCGCAAGATAGGCGGTCGTATTCGACTGCTTGTTCGCGCGGAGCTGGCGGAAGCGGCGCTGCCGCGGCTTCGTGATCCTCACGTACAGGTAGAAGAACGGGAGGCCCGCAAGGACCACCAGGGTCATGCGGACAGAGATCGAAAGCATGAAGCCCAGGATCAGGAACAGGTTGATGATCTGCAGCACGGCGTTGATCATGCCGTTCGTGAGGAAATCGGCGACGTTGTTCACGTAGTTGATGACGCGCGTCAGGATCTTGCCGTGCGGCCTGGAATCGTAGTAGTCGAAGCTGAGCTTCTGCAGGTGCGAGAACACGTCCGTACGCATGTCCGTGATGATGGACTGGCCGGTCTTCGCGCTGATCTTCGCGCGTAGCCGGTTGATGAACACGATGGCCACGCTGACCGCAAAGTAGCTCACGCCCAGCACGATGATAAGCCCCTTCAGGTTCCCGGGGATCAGCTCGTCGATGACGTACGCCTGGATCTTCGGCGTGACGAGGCCGAGTAAGCTCGCGATCACGCTGAACAGGAACATGAGGAAAATGCTCTTTTTATATTTTTTGATGTAGACAAGACTTCTCTTGAATTGGGCCCAGTTGAACGGGACGTCAAGCTCTTCGTCGATGTTGTATTTATTTCTCGCCATTATGCCGCACCTCCGTTCTCAAGTCCGCCATGCTGAAGGACGCACGTCTTATAGTAATAGCCCTTCGGGTTCTGCATGAGCTCCCAATGGGTGCCCTGCTCCACGATCCGTCCCTTGTCCAGGATCACGATCTTGTCCGCGTGCATCACAGAGGACACGCGCTGCGCGATGATAATGGTGGTCGCCTTCTTCGGAAGCTCCCGCAGCTGCTCCTGGATGTACTGCTCGGTCTCCATGTCGACCGCGGACGTGGTGTCGTCCAGGATCAGGATGGGCGTTTCGACCGCGAGGGCCCGCGCCAGGGAAATACGCTGCTTCTGCCCGCCGGACAGGCCGGTCCCGCGTTCGCCGATGATCGTATCGTACCCCTCGGCCATATCGTCCACAAAGCTCGAGACGTCCGCAGCCTTCGCCGCCTGAAGGACGGTCTCCATCGGCGCGTCAGGCACGCCGTACGCGATGTTCGATTCCAGCGTATCCGAGAACAGGAACACGTCCTGCATGGTCATGCCGATGCTCTTTCTGAGCTTCTGGAGGTTATAGTCCCGGACGTCCACGCCGTCCACCATGACCTTGCCCTCGGAAACGTCCACGTACCGCGCGATCAGGTTGATGAGCGTAGTTTTGCCGGAACCCGTGGGACCCATGATGCCCACCGTCTCACCCGGCGCAAGGTGCAGGCTGACGTGGTCCAGCACCGGCGTATTGCCGTAGCGTAGGGATACGTCCTGAAGCTCGATCTCGCCCTGCACCGTCTCCGGAGACTTGTCCTTTTCCGGGCTTTCGATCGCGATACTCGAGTAGTAGAGATCCTGGATCTTTTCCACAGAGGCGTAGAACCTTTGCGTGCTGTTCACGATCATGCCCATCATGTTCATGGGTTCGTTAAGCGCCCAGGCCAGGCTCAGGAACAGGGTGAGTTCGCCAAGCGTGATGGACCCGGTGCACACCAGGATGCCGCCCACGGTCAGGTTGATGACGGTGAGGAGCGAGCTGATCGATTCAATGATCGGCCCGTATTTAAGCCACAAAAACGTCGCCTTGATGTTCAGGTCCTTGTATTTCTGGTTTTCCTTCTGGAATTTGCCCATTTCGTAGTCTTCGCGCACGAAGGCTTTGACGACCCGGTTTCCGCCGATGTTCTCCTGCACCACCGTGTTCAGCTCGGACAGCTGCTCACGCGCGGCGCGGAACGCCGGCCGGACCGTCTTGGACAGCTTGCGCGCGACCACCGCCGTGAACGGGGTGACCGCAAGCAGGATCAGCGTATACTGCCAGTTGATGCTCATGAAAATGGCCAGCGCGGCCACCAGCATGAACAGGCACTCGATAGAGTGCGGCAGGATCCAGTTCAGGAAATGCGCGATCATCTCCACGTCGCCTGAGCACTTGTTGATCAGGTCGCCGCCGGTATTTTCGCGGTAAAATTCCGAGGTCTGCCCGAGGAGCTTGTGGAACAGCGCGCTTTTGATGCTGCGCACCGCCTCCTGGGACGCCTGCTCGGCCAGGATGCTTACAAAGTAGCGGATGGTGACGAACGCCACGCCCACTATGAACGCCTTCACCAGCATCGGTATCAGGAGCTCAAAGTGCATCGGCATGAGGACGTCGTCGACGATGTCCTTGAAAATATAGGGCTCGTACGTCATGAGGACCACGCCGAAAATGTTTAAAACGATCGACGTGATCAGTTTCCACCGGTGTCTGCCCATCCACTGGGCCGCCCATTTCATCGAATCCATTTTGTGTACTGTCCTTTCTTGTCAGCCAATTAAACCTGTTATACACAATAAACAAAAACAATGCAAGGGATTTGTGAAAAATAATGAAAGAAATAATGCCGCCGCGCGTACAGTTTTCCTGAGTTTTCGTTGAACTCCGGGAAGCGGTCATGTATAATGGGTAAGAAGTGTGTGCAAAGTTTTTTGATGGACGCCCAATGCGGCGGGATAAGGGGAAAATTTTATTTATTTTTCAGTTATACTGCAACATTCACGCCCTTTAAAATGTATATAGAGTGAAGAGGTCAGAAAGATGGTACTTTCGGTCAGCATACAGGGAACACCCCGGACAGCGGTTTTCGGGAACCGCACGGCAAGCCCCGGAAGCCTTGTTGAAAGGCTCGGACAAAGGATCCGGAAATTTGCGGCGGGAAAGGCCGCGGTCATTCCGTTCGAAAGAGCGGCCAAAGGCCGGGAAGCCGTGAACAGACGGGCAGAGCGGTACATGAAGGAATACGGGAACGCGATCCTGAGGCTCGCCTACACCTACGTCCACAATTCGGCGGACGCTGAGGACGTCCTGCAGGAGACGCTCATCCGGGTGCTTCAGGCAAACCCCGAGTTCGAAAACGAAACGCACGAAAAAGCATATCTTCTCCGGTCGGCCGCGAACATCGCGAAGAATAAGATCCTCGCCGTGAAGCGGCAGGAAACGGACGAGCTGAATGAAGAGCTTATAGCGGAGGAGCGCGAGGACCTTTCCTTCGTGTGGGAGGCGGTCAAGTCGCTACCGGAAGCGCAGCGGGAAGCCGTCCACCTGTTCTACCAGGAAGGCTATCAGACCGCGGAGATCGCGGAGATCCTCGGACGGAACGAATCAACGGTCCGCTCCGACCTCCGGAGGGCGCGGGAGGCCCTTAAGAAGATTTTGAAGGAGGAATACGACTTTGGCTAAATATAATGAAGTGATGGAACACGTAGCCGTGACCGAAGAGATGGAAAGCCGTGTTCTTTCGAATGTGGAGGCACAGCTTGCCGGAAAGAGCCGGAAGTCCTTCAGGAAGTGGATCCCGGCCATCGGCCTTGTGGCGGCAGCAGCCATTCTCATGTTCATCATCCAGCCGTGGAAAAAGGCGCCGGCGGTCACTCCTTCGGAAAGCGGAATGCTGACGTCCGGCATCTTCCGCGATGAGACCTACGCGTCCGCAAGAGAGCTCGGAAGAGCGGTCGGATTCCGCGTACCGGACTTCACGGAGGTCCCGTTTACGGTTACAAGTACGGAATTCCACAACATCGCCGGGATCGCCCGGATCAAATACGAAGGGGAGAATAACCACCTGACGTTTACGAAGTCCCAGGGCACCGATGAAAACTCCGGCGTCTATGACATCTTCGAAACCGCGAAGGAAACCATGGTCGAAGGCGTTAAGGTGACGATGGAGGGCAGCAGAAACAAGGTCATGCTCACATACTGGACGGACGGGACGTACGCTTACTCGTTCAACAGCCCGGAGGGCATCAGTGAAGAAGCGATGCTTCAGCTTGTGAATGAAGCAATGCTCAAGAGATAAACGTCAGATAAAGAACTTCTTGTGGAGCGCGCTTCTGAGCGACGGGAATACAGCCGTCAGGATCATGGAAAGCCCGAGAAGGCCGAGGACTGCAACAGGGTACAGGCACCACCACTGCATCGGCACCCGGAACGTCACGTGGATCAGGAACTCGATCAGGATGCACAGAAGCCCGACGGCAGTCACGGCGCCGCCAAGGACGTACAGGATGCGGTAGTCCCCGCGGGGGATCACGTACCGGAGGAGGACGATGACTGTCTCAATGATGAGGATCAGCGCGCCTCCCACGGGAAACGAAAGTGAAAGGAACCAGTGACCGCCGGTCTTCAGGCAGATATAGAGCGTGAGGAGCAGGACCGCGGCGCCCTGGATCGGGAAAAAGATGACCGGATTCCGGTTCCGGAAGAACAGCGGAAGGCAGACGGTCACCCAGAGTGTTAAAAGGCCGAAGGCCACATATCCGCTCCAGACGATACCGCCGTTCAGCTTGAGATCGACTAAAAGGCAGATCACAAGCGGGATCAGGAAAATGACCGTAAGGACGAACGGAACAAAGAGACGCTTTACGCGGAGATCTTCCTCTGTATAACGGGGATAGGGACCCGGTGCGGGCGTCTCTTTTATTTCGGGATGATAGACCTTGAGGCCGCAGAGCGGACAGCGCGCCGCGCCTTCCTGAAGCTCTACGCCGCATTTGATGCAGTACATACAGATCCTCCTAACCGCGGTCGTTGGACTCCACGCGCACGTGGAAGCCAAGACGCACCAGTCTGGTAAACAGTTTTTCTTCGAGCTCGGGCTCAGTTGTGTTCCGGACGAGATTCAGGAAGGTCGTCCCGTGAAAGCTCGTTACCCCCATGTTGTAGGGACCGGACGACTGGGGCCCTATTATAAACTCCACCCGCTCCACAAAAGGCTCCATTTCTTTCGGGAGCGCGACGTTTCCGAGATTCGAGAGAGTCATGGTCGAGACCCGCTCGCCCACGGTGTCGAACACGGCCCGCATGATGATGTTTTTCAGAAACAGAGGGGCCGCCTTCAGGATCAGGTTCCGTTCGTCCTTGACGTTGGGAGTGAAGATCGCCCGCATGTTCTTTTCGGTAATGGCAAGCTGCATCTCGTGGTGTACGATCTGCACGAGCTCCGGGAAGGTGTAGTCCCCAAGCCGCGGGTCCGCGCCGATGTTCGCAACAGCCACAAAGTTCCGCATCGTACAGCCGCCGAAAAGCTTCCGGAGATTGACGGGGATCTGTACCTTTACGTTCTTCCGGCGGGCCCGCAGCGGAACCTGCTCCGCCTGAAGCTCAAGGAGCGCATCCAAAAGGAGCGCAGTAAGATAAGCCGTAACGGTCGCGCCCAACGCGCGGCTTTTTTCATGAAGGAGACCGCTGTCGATCATGCCGAGCGTGACGTGTAGAAACCGGTCCTTTTCCGGGACGCCCTTGTAGCGGTAGACGCTGAGGCTGTCCCTGGGGGCCGCCACCGGGCCCGCGTGCTTCTTGAAGCTGTCTTCGAGTTCTTCGTGTTTCGGGCGCTCGCTCAGGTCCTTGACGCCTTCAGTGCAGGACACGTCTACATGGTACGCGAGGCGTACGTATTCCGCCGCGAGTGTTTTCGCGAAGATCAGCGCGCCGGTACCGTCCGTCACGGAGTGGAAGTATTCCACCGCCATGCGGTCACGGTAGTAGAGGACGCGGACGGCACATCGGCGGACGTCACGCCGCCTCATGTGGACGAGGGGCCGGGAACTGTCCTCGCGGACTGCCGGCGGCTCCGGGACCTCCTCGAGGAAGTACCAGAACGTACTTCTGCGGAGCCGTACCATGACGGACGGGAAGCGCGGCGCCGTGTGCGCGAGTGCCTCCGAAAGGAGGAACGGGTCCACCGGGTCTTTAAAAGTAAATGATATTCGGAAGGCGTTGCTCCAGTGACGGCGCTGGGCCGCGGGGAAGATGAGCGCCGCGTTGTCCAGCCTGAGCCACAGGGGACGCCTCTTTTTTTCCGGCATTATGGTGTTTCCTTTCTTCAAAGCCTTCCTGAGTACGGGAGGCTTTCCCCGGGCGTTCGTCTGAGCCCGGTGCTGACCATTATATCGTAAAGGGATTGATTCGTCCAGTACGCCTTACGGGAGCCCCTCATCCGGCTGCTGCGCAGACACCTACCCCCAAGGGGGAAGGCTTAAAAAAACCAACGTATTTATTTGCTAATCTGCGGGCAGTATGGTATGATTAACCTGTAGTTTTGTGCCATTATGAAGAAAGAAGACGGAGAGCGGACATGAACGAACAGAACATCTTGCTTGCGGACGCACTCCGCCATAACGACGCGTATGACGCCGGCGCGGTTGAAGCCCTGTACCGGGAAGCGCTTGCGAAGCTTTCCCGGAAGGTAGTGGTCTTTGACGACGATCCCACCGGCATCCAGACCACTCACGACGTATACGTCTACACCCGGTGGGACGTGGAAACGCTTACTGAAGCGTTCCTCGACCCGTATCCGATGTTCTATATCCTGACGAATTCCCGCGCGCTGACCGCAAAGGAGACTGAAGTGCTCCACATAGAGGCCGCGGAAAACCTGATAGAAGCCTCGAACCGGACCGGACGGCCGTTTACGGCGATGCTTCGCGGAGACTCGACGCTCCGCGGCCATTTTCCGCTCGAGACGGAGACCATTAAGAACGTCTTTACAGAGCACGGTATCCGGGTGGACGGAGAGATCCTGATCCCCTTTTTCCCCGAGGGCGGGCGGTACACCTTTAACGACGTCCATTACCTCACTCAGGACGGGAAGACGCTGATCCCGGTCGGAAACTCGGAATTCGCACGGGACTGGACCTTCGGCTACCGTTCCTCAAATCTCCCCGAGTGGGTCGAGGAGAAGAGCAACGGCCGTTTCCCGAAGGAGTCCGTCGCAAGCGTCTCCATAGAAGAGCTTTCGGGATTAAGGATCCGGGAGATCCGGGAAAAGCTCGAGGGGCTTACGGACTTTCAGAAGCTGATCGTGAACTGCACCTCCTATACGGACCTCAAGGTGTTCATGACGGCGTTCATCGAAGCCCTTGAGACCGGGAAAAATTACCTCATGAGGACCGCCTCCTCCGCCACCAAAGTGCTGGGCGGCGTACCTGACCGGCCGCTCCTTTCAAAGGAGGAGCTCACCGGTGTGAACGATACGGGCGTGATCGTCATCGGAAGCCATACAAAAAGGACTACAGACCAGCTTTGGCGCCTCAAAGAGAGGTTCCCGGAGCTTGAATATATAGAATTTGACGTCACGGGAGTGCTTACTCCTGAACGGTTCAGGGCAGCATGGCAGGAGGTTTCCGACCGGCTTACGGATGCAGTCCGCAAAGGGAAGACCTCGGTCATTTACACGACCCGGGAGGACTTTACGGTCGATACCGGGGACCCGGAGGACGAGCTTCGCGCGGCGGTCACGATCTCAGACGCGGTGACCTCGTTTATAGAGGAACTCCCGGTACAGCCGGGTTTCATCATCGCGAAGGGCGGCATTACGTCGTCGGGCATCGGGACGAAGGCGCTTCACGTGAGACGCGCGCTCGCGCTCGGGCAGATCCTGCCGGGCGTACCGGTGTGGCAGCTCGGGCCGGAGAGCCGCTTCGAAGGAACGTCGTTTATCATTTTCCCCGGCAACGTGGGCACGGAAGACGCGCTTGCGGATGCTGTGGCCATTTTGAAGCAATAAAGGAAACAGAGGACAGTTATGAGTAAAAAGACATTGCTCGCGATCGGCGTGACGCTCGCCGTGATCTCGGTGGCCGTCATTCTCATCATGGGGCGGACGTGGACCTTTGAGGTAACGCCCCCCGAAGGGGTGAAGGATACGGAAGCGTACGAAGCCGTTCTCGAACAGGAGACGGAGGCTGTCCGGGTGACGGACGTGAGCGCCCGGAACGGGAAGCTTTACGTTACTGTGGGATCGGTCTCGCGGGGAAAGGCGTTCCTTGAGGTACGTGAGAACGGCGAAAACATTTTCCTCGACCAGATCTATTCCCACGCGTTCGGCATCCTGACCGTGAATACGTTCTTCGGGCGGACGCGCGGCGCCGTGGTCCTCCCCATAGCGGTGGTCCTGTTCCTCGCCGCCCTGTTCATTTACAGGTACAAAAAGCTCCGCGACGGGCTTCACAAAAACCTGTATCAGTACAGAAACATCAATAACCTCGGCTGGGTCATCTTCCTCGGGGCGGTGATCTTAAGCCAGATCATATACAGTTTGACGTTTTTTTCCGGAGGCTTGGACGAATCGATCGAGCGGCTCCTCTATGCAGCGTCTGCGGTGTCGATGTTCGTCCTGCCGATCGCGTTCATCATCTTCCTTGCGGTGTCCGTCAGCAATATGCGGCTCATGCAGAAGGAGGGAAAGCGCGTCCGGAACATGCTGGGCGTGATCCTGGGCCTTTTTGTGTGCCTTGCAACGCTGTTCCCGCTCGTCCTTGAAGAAATATTCCAGCGGAGCCCGTCCATCGATATGCATAATGAGAAGAACATTCTGATCTATGTGCTGACCGGGGTCCGTACCGCTGTCCTTTCCTCAGTCTTCTATCTGGAGTGCATTCTGGCTTCGGCCATCGCCCTCACGGTGAAGGCCGCAAAGAGGATCCCTGCGTTCGATAAGGACTACATGCTGGTCCTGGGCGCAAAGTTCCGGAAGGACGGGACGCTCACACCGCTCTTAAAGGGCCGCGTCGATAAGGCGCTTGAGTTCGCGAAAATGCAGGAGGAAGCGACCGGGAAGAAGCTTTTCCTGGTGCCTTCGGGCGGCCAGGGGCCGGACGAGGTGATGCCGGAAGCTCACGCAATGCGGAATTATATCCTGTCTACGGGCTTCCCGGAGGACCGCGTTCTTCCCGAGGACCGCTCCAAAAATACGGCGGAAAACATGAAGTTTTCCCGTGCGCTCATAGAAAAGCACAGTGATTTGGACGACCCGAAGATCGGCTTTTCGACAACGAATTACCACGTCTTCCGTTCCGGCATCCTGGCGACTCACGCAGGGATGCAGACGGAGGGGATCGGCAGCGGGACCCGGAGCTATTTCTGGATCAACGCTTTTATCCGCGAGTTCATCGCGACAGTGAATACCGGCTGGAAGAAGCACCTCAACGTAGTGCTGGTGCTGACCGCACTTTCATTCCTTTCGGCCGCCATCCTGTACCTGTCCGTGCGGCTCTGACGCACGGACCGTCACGTGCACCTGACCAAAGGGAGGGAAGAACGTGAAGAAAGAAGAAGTATCCGGGAAGAAAGAAGAAGCATCCGCAAAAAAAGAAGAGCCATGGGTCAGGACCCGGCACCGGGTAGTGCGCTTCCTGTTCTGGTGGATCGTCTGGCTTCTGTGCTGGTTCAAGTACGGCATCCGGCCGGAACGGTTCAGGGGGACGGACGGGCCGTACCTGATACTCTTTAACCACGAGACGCCGCTCGATCAGTTCTTTGTGGCGCTCTCGTTCCGGGATCCGGTCTATTTCCTCGCGACCGAGGACATTTTTTCCACGGGCTGGGTCGCGAAGCTCCTCAAGTGGGCCGTGGCCCCCATTCCTATTAAGAAGACGACCACAGACCTGAACGCCCTTCGGACCATGGTCAAGGTCAGCAAGGAGGGCGGGACGATCGCCATCGCACCGGAAGGAAACCGGACGTACAGCGGGAAGACGGAGCACATGCTGCCCACCATCTCGCACTTTGCGAAGCTTCTCAATATGCCTGTCATCCTGTACAGGATCGAGGGTGGGTACGGCGTGGAGCCCCGGTGGAGCACCGCCGTACGGCGCGGGCCCATGCGGGCGTACGTTTCAGAGCTGATCCCCGCGGAGGAGGTCAAAGAGCTTTCAAAGGAAGCCTTGTTTGAGCGGATCGAGAGAGGGCTTTACGTAAATGAAGCGAATTCCGACGCTTCATACAGGTCCCGGAAGAAGGCGGAATATCTTGAGCGTGCGGCATACGTCTGCCCGTTCTGCGGGTTTTCCGTGTTTGAGAGCCATGGGGATGAGACGGAGTGCCTTTCGTGCCACAGGAAGATCCGCTACCGTGAGGATAAAAGACTGGAGGGGGTCGGGTTCGACTTCCCGTTTGAATATTTCAACGACTGGTACGAATACCAGAAGGATTTTGTCAACAGGCTGGACGTCACGAGGCTTACGGATGATGCGCTGTTTACGGACCGCGCACGCGTATCCGAAGTGATCGTCTATGAGCGGAAGGAGCGCCTCTTTGACAATGCGGAGATCCGGCTCTACGGGGACCGGATGGAGGTCCTTTCGGAAGGTGCGGAGCCGTGGGTCCTCCCGTTCCGGGAGGTAAGCTCGGCGGCAGTCCTCGGACGGAACAAGCTGAACGTGTACCATGACGGAAAGGTGTTCCAGTTCAAGGGAGACAGACGGTTCAACGCGATTAAATACGTCAATCTGTTCTTCAGGTATAAAAATATACAGAAGGGGGACGAAAATGGAGAATTTCTGGGATTATAGTGTGTGGGGAGGCGTCAACCTGATCGCTGTCCTGCTGATCAGCCTGATCCTGGCGAACGTGCTGAAGAAGGCCATCCGGCCGCTGCAGGCGTCGCTGATCCCGACGTCAGTCCTCGGAGGCATGCTGCTTCTGGTCCTTTCCGCCGTCTATAAGGCTGTCGCGAAGCAGGAACTGTTTGACACGGCCTTCTTCGGCGGGAACGGCACCACGAACCTTGAGATCATCACGTATCACACGCTGGCGCTCGGGTTCATCGCGACCACTTTCAAATCTTCCGGCGGGAAGCTTACGAAGAAGCGTACGGGCGAGATCTTCAACACGGGCGTGACCACCGTTTCCACGTATCTCATGCAGGGCATCCTCGGGATACTGATCACTCTTATTGCGGCCATGGCCGTCCCCGGGTTCTTCAAGGCGGCGGGCATCCTGCTTCCGTTCGGCTACGGCCAGGGGACGGGGCAGGCGCTCAATTACGGCGGCATCTTTGAAAACGAATACGGCTTTACGGGCGGAAAGAGCTTCGGACTTTCCGTTGCGGCGCTCGGTTTTTTAAGCGCGAGCCTGGGCGGCGTGGTCTACTTAAGCATTCTGAAGCGGAAGGGAAAGATCACCACGGCGCTCGGCGCGGACAAGGCGGTCCGGTCTGAAGAGATCCAGGGCGCCAATGAGATCCCGATGCAGGAGAGCATGGACAAGATGACGGTTCAGATCGCACTGGTGATCATGGCCTACCTGATCGCCTTCGGGCTGATGTTCGGCCTCGGTACGCTGCTTCCCGGCATGCGGTCCGTGATCTTCGGCTTCAACTTCCTTTTGGGCGTGCTGTCTGCAACTCTTGTAAAGACCGCGCTGAGGGGCCTCAGAAAGATCCGGCTCGTCAAAAAGGAGTACGTGAACAACTTCCTCATGACCCGCGTGAGCAACTTCTTTTTCGACCTTATGGTGGTGGCAGGCGTTGCGGCCATCCGCCTGAGTGTTCTTGAAAACTACTGGGTGATCCTGCTGATCATGGGCGTTGTGGGCCTCGTGTCCACGTTTATATACAACCACTTCGTGGCAAAGATGCTGTTCCCGGAGTACACGGAAGAGCAGTTCCTCATGATGTACGGCATGCTGACCGGTACGGCCAGCACCGGTATCATTTTGCTCCGTGAGATGGATCCGGACTTTGAGTCGCCGGCATCGGACAACATGGTCTACCAGAACTTTCCGGCCATCGTATTCGGCTTCCCGATGATGCTTCTGGCCACCCTGGCGCCTAAACGCCCGTGGCTCGTCTTCATCATCCTGATCGCCTTCTTCCTGGTCATGAACGTGATCCTGTTCCGGAAGTGGGTCTTCGCATTCCTGAAAACGAAGCTTTCCGGGAAATTTGACAAGCTGATGAAGGTCGATTCAGGGAGCGGCGGCAGCACGGCGGAGGCGCCTGCTTCGGAGAGTGCAGGGTATAGCTGGAGTGTACAGGCGCCGGATGCGGCTGAGGCAAAGGTTCCTCTTGCGGAACAGGCAGAAGCTATGGCTGAGACCCCTGAAACGGCTGATATTCCGGCCGAAGAGGCACCGGAGGGCCCTACATCGGAAGACCCGCAGGAAGCGCCGTAAACGGCAGAATCCGGCTGATAACACGAGGTCCCGGAAGGGGACCCGGGAAGATATAAGGGAGGTATTTGAAATGGCATTCATTCATGTTGATTTTTTCTCGATGGCACTGGCAGGGCAGACAGAGCTCAACGTACTCCTGCCCACGGACGTGCCGCCGATGATGACAGATAACCCGTATTACAACCGTCCGCCCAAGGTACTCGTACTGCTGCACGGCTACAGCGGAAACGCCGCGGACTGGATCACCGGGAGCCCCATCCGGGAGCTTGCGGGCATGTACAACCTTGCGGTGCTCATGCCGAACGGCCGGAACAGCTTCTACGTGGACAAGGAAGCAACGGGTGAGAAATACGGCCAGTACGTGGGCAACGAAGTGCTCGATTTTGCCGCGCGGACGTTCGGCCTTGACGTAAGCCCTGAGAACTGCATCATCTGCGGCTTCTCCATGGGCGGCTTCGGCGCCATCCGCACCGGCCTCTTCTACGGCCGCTACGGGAAGGTCATTGGCCTCTCGAATGCGCTTATCGTAAAGGGCATCTCCCGGATCACGGAGGGCAACAAGGTAGCGAACCAGGCGTATTACGAGTCCGTCTTCGGAAATCTTCAGATCGCTGAAGAGACCGACTTGAACCCTGAGTACATCGTGAAGACAAGCCTTGCCGAGGGAAAGCCCCTTCCGGACATCTGGCTCGCCTGTGGCTCCGAGGATTTTCTGATCGGGCCGAACAACGACTTTGACGCATTCCTCACGGAACAGGGCGTAAAGCACGAATATCACGTTTCGCCGGGCATCCACAACTGGAAATTCTGGAACAGCTGTCTTGAACCGGCCATCAAATGGGCATTAGGAGAATAAGAAAATGAGGAAAACCGCGAAAAAGCTGCTTGTGCTATTCTTTTCGCTGATCATCCTGTTTGTATCAACATCTCAGACGGTGTTTGCGGAAACGGCTGACAGTGCGGAGGAACCTGAAAAAAACGGAGACGTGTATATCCTGTTCACCAGCGATATCCATGCGGGCATTGAAAAAGGCTTCGGGCTTGCGTCCCTCTGGGAGATCCGCGAAAGCCTCGAAGCGCAGGGCTATACCGTCCTCCTTGTGGACGACGGAGACGCCGTCCAGGGCGAGGCACTCACCACGCTGACCAAAGGCGAAGGCATGATCGACGTCATGAACGCCATGGGGTACGATGCGGCCATCCCCGGAAATCACGAATTCGATTACGGCGTGGACCGACTCATGTACCTGGCGGAAATTGCGGAGTACCCGTATTTAAGCTGCAATATCACGAAGGACGGAGAGCTTGTTTTCGAGCCTTATAAGATCTTTGACGCAGCGGGCATGAAGATCGCCTTCATCGGCATCACGACACCCACTACGTTTTCAAGCACGTCCCAGGACACGTTCCACGATGAAGACGGGAACCTGATCTACGGTTTCTGCCAGGGCGAAGACGGAGCGCTTTTATACGAGGCGGTCCAGCAGGCGGTGGACGCCGCGCGCGCGGAAGGCGCGGACTATGTGTACGCTATCGCGCACCTCGGCAATGAGCTCCAGTGCGAGCCGTACACCTACGCGGACGTGATCGCGAACACCATAGGGATAGACGTGATGCTGGACGGCCACAGCCACGATACGGACCAGATCGTCATGAAGAACAAGGACGGACAGGACGTCGTACGTTCTGCAGTCGGCACCAAGCTGGAATGCATCGGCTACAGCCATATTTCCGCGGAAGAGGGGATCACTGAGACCGGCATCTGGCGCTGGGAGAACCCGGTTCCCGCATCGGAGCTTTTCGGCTTTGACAATGAGATCAGCAAAGTGATCGCGGAAAAGGACGCCGAAATGGAGGACCTCCTGACTACCGTCATCGGTTTTTCTGAGGTGAGGCTCACGATCTATGATCCCGAGGCCGTGACCGACGATGGCCGCCCGATCCGCATGGTGCGCCGCGCGGAGACGAACTTCGGCGACTTCCTCTCGGACGCGGTCCGTATGGAGACCGGCGCCGATATCGGCCTCATGAACGGCGGCGGCATCCGCGTGAACGTCGAACCGGGGGAGATCACTTACAAAAACGTCCTGGACGTCCTGCCGTTCGGAAACGGCATCTGCCTCATGGAAGTGACCGGCCAGCAGATCCTGGACCTTCTGGAGTGGGGCGCGAAGGACCTCCCGGGAGAGAGCGGCGGCTTCCAGCACGTGTCCGGCATGACCTTTGAAATCGATCTTTCGGTTGAATCCACCTGCACGATGGACGACACCGGGGACTTCACCGGCGTCACGGGAGACCGGCGCGTGAAAAACGCCAAGGTCAACGGCGAGCCGCTGGATCCTGAGAAAATCTACACGCTTGCCGGAAGCGACCATACGCTTCTCCATGGCAGCGCGTCAGTCATCTTTAAGGATGCGCTCATTATCGAGGAAAGCGTAAAGCTGGACAGCCAGTGCATGATCGACTACATTGAAGATACGCTGGGCGGCGTCATCGGCGCTCAGTATGAAGACCCGTACGGGGAAGGGAGGATCCTGATCATCGAAGCTCCTTCTCCGTGACAGAATTAAAAGCAGGGCCGGAGAGTCCTCCGTCCCTGATCTCTATAGACAACAGGAAGGGAAGGCATGGAAGACAATAAAGTAACGACCCCTGAGGCAAGACCGGGGAGGCTTAAGCTGATCTGGTCGTTCCTTGAGGGCAGCAAATTTTTCTTTATCAGCGCGATGCTTTGTTCCGCGCTGAGTTCGCTCGCCGACATGATCACGCCGCAGATCATCCGTGTTGCGGTGGATAACGTGATCGGCAAAAAGCCGCCGGACAGCCTGAGTCCCCGGGTCATCGGCCTCGTGGAAAAAGCGGGCGGCTTTGAGTATCTGTCAAAAAACCTCTGGATCATGGCGTGCGCCATCATGGCCGTTGCGGCCGTCAAGGTCTTTGCCCAGTACGGGCTCCGCGTAATGAACACCCGCGGAAGCGAGACGCTGGTCAAGACCATGCGCGACCGTCTGTACACCCACATTTCGCACCTGCCGTTCCAGTGGCATATGGAGAACCACACCGGTGATATCATTCAGCGGTGTACAAGTGATATCGAAACGACCAGGAACTTCGTCTCCGAACAGATGACGAGCCTGATCCGCATCAGTATCATGCTGGTCATGAGCATCGGATTCATGCTCAGCATGAACGTCGGCCTGACAGTGATCGCGATGCTGCCGATCCCGGCTGTTATCGCCTACAGCTTCCGATTCCATCACAAGATCCGGGACGCGTTCCAGGAGTGCGATGAAAGCGAAGGGCGTCTGAGCGCGATGGCGCAGGAGAACCTGACCGGCGTGCGCGTGGTGCGTGCCTTCGGCCGCGAACGCTATGAACGGGACCGCTTTATCGACCACAATGAGGAGTACACCGGTCTCTGGTGCCGGATGGCGGAGATCATGAGCCGTTTCTGGAGCATCAGCGATATCCTTTCCGGCATCCAGATGCTTTTAGTGATCGTTTTCGGCGTCATCTTCTGCACGAAGAGCACCATGACCAGCGGCGAATATATCGCGTTTATCAGCTACAACGGCATGCTGATCTGGCCTGTCCGCCAGCTCGGCCGTATCATCAGCGACATGAGCAAGGCCGGCGTGGCCGTCGACCGTATCGGTTACATTACGGACGCGGAGACAGAGAGAGATCACGAGAATCCGGTGAAGCCGGATATGAACGGAGACATCTGCTTCGACCACGTGACCTTTGCCTACGAAAACGGTCCGGAAATACTGCACGACATCTGCCTGACAGTCAAGGCGGGGACGACGCTCGGCATCCTGGGCGGCACCGGCAGCGGCAAGAGTACGATGATGTATCTGCTGGACCGTCTGTACCCGATCCCGCCTGAAAACGGGCGGATCACCATCAGCGGCGTGGACATTGCCGATATCGATCTCGAATATCTCAGGAAGAACATCGGCATCGTGCTGCAGGAGCCGTTCCTGTTCAGCAGAACGCTCCGCGAGAACCTGATGATCACGGACGATACGCTGACGATGGAGGAGATCCACGAGGCGGCAAGGACTGCCTGCCTGGACGAAACGATCGACGGATTTTCCAAGGGCTATGAGACCTTCGTGGGCGAACGCGGCGTAACGCTTTCCGGCGGCCAGAAGCAGCGCGCGGCCATCGCGCGCATGCTGACGCAGAACGCGCCCATCATGATCTTTGACGATTCACTGAGCGCAGTCGATACGGAGACCGACGCGAAGATCCGCGCGGCGCTCGAAAAGCATTTCGGCACGGCGACCATCATCCTGATCAGCCACCGCATCACGACGCTCAACAAGGCGGACCAGGTGCTCGTCCTGGAGCAGGGCCGTGTGAGCCAGCTCGGTACGCCGGAGGAGCTTCGGAACCAGCCGGGCCTGTTCCGCCAGATCTACGACATCCAGAGCTATTCGGAGGAGGAGGTGACGGCATCATGAACGAAAATGACAGCAAGTACAACGTCTCTCTTCCGTTTTTCGGTATTCCGAAGCTCATCCCGTATATAAAGAAATACAGGAACACCCTGTTCCTGATGATCTTTCTGGGACTGCTTGGCACCGGCGCCGATATCCTGACGCCGCTTCTCCAGCGCTACGCACTGAACCACTTCATTGCGGAAAATACACTGGATACCCTGCCGATCTATATCATTCTGTACCTGTTTATGGTGCTGATGGTCGGCTTTGTGAACTACGTCTGCTGTACGAAGGCGATGCAGACCGAGGTCAGCGTGAACCGCGATCTCCGGAACGCAGCCTTCAGCCATCTGCAGACGCTGAGCTTCAGCTATTACAACCAGAACAGCGTAGGCTGGATCCACGCCCGCGTCATGAGCGACACATCAAGGATCGGCGGACTGGTCAGCTGGACGCTGATGGACAGCGTCTGGCATCTGAGCTACCTCTTAGGCTCTGTGGTGGTCATGCTGGTCATCAACGCGCGCCTCGCGCTGATGGTCATGATCATCCTGCCGCTCATTGCAGTGCTGTTCTCGGTCTTCCAGGGCAAGCTCATCCGGGTGAACCGCCGGATCCGCGAGCTGAACAGTAAGATCACCGGAGACTTCAACGAGGGCATCACCGGTGCGAAGACAGTAAAGACGCTGGTGGTCGAGGATAAAATGAGCAGGGACTTCGTGGCGGATACCGCGGAGATGAAGCGCACCGGCATTAAGGCGGCGCGCCTTCGCGGCCTGTTTTCCGCGACCATGAACCTGGCGTCCAGCCTTGCGCTGGCCATCGTCCTGTGGAAGGGCGGATATATTGCGGCCAGCGAGGTCGGTACCTTCAGCATGTTCATGAGCTACGCCCAGGGCATGATGGAGCCGGTTCGGTGGATCATCGACGCCATCAGCGACGTCATTACGACACAGGTCAACATCGAGCGCCTGACGCGCCTTCTGGAAACGAAGAGCGACGTCACGGATACGCCCGAGGTCATTGAAAAATACGGCGACAGCTTCAACCCGAAGCGGGAGAACTGGGAGCCGATCCGGGGCGACATCGAATTCAAGGACGTGAGCTTCATGTATCCGGACGGCGACGAATACGTGTTGGAGCACTTCAACCTGAAGATCCCGTTCGGCAGCAACATCGCGATCGTAGGCGAGACCGGCGCCGGCAAGAGCACGCTGGTGAACCTGGTCTGCCGGTTTTTTGAGCCGACGGATGGCCAGGTGCTCATCGACGGGCGGGATGCCCGCGAACGGAGCCAGCTGTGGCTGCACAGCGCCATCGGCTACGTCCTCCAGACGCCGCACCTCTTCAGCGGCACCATTCGGGAGAACCTGCTGTACGGCAATCCGAACGCTACGGAGGAGGAGATCTGGCGCGCGCTGGATCTGGTCTCCGCACGGGGCGTGGTCGAGCGGATGGAGAAAGGGATCGATTCCGACGTAGGTGAGGGCGGCGATATGCTCTCGACCGGCGAAAAGCAGCTGATCTCTTTTGCCCGCGCGATCCTTGCGGACCCGCGCATCCTGGTGCTGGATGAAGCCACCGCGAACGTGGATACGCTCACGGAGCAGACCATCCAGAATGCCATTGACTTTGTCATCAAAGGCCGGACGAGCCTGGTCATCGCGCACCGCCTGAGTACGGTGAAGAACGCGGACCTGATCCTGGTCGTCAACGACGGCAAGATCATCGAGCAGGGCACACATCTCGAGCTCTTAAAGGCGAAAGGCTATTATTACCGCCTCTACACGCGTCAGTACGAGGACGAG
Source organism: Lachnospiraceae bacterium (assembly GCA_017441825.1). GTDB lineage: Bacteria > Bacillota > Clostridia > Lachnospirales > Lachnospiraceae > UBA1267. Next base: position 10,989 of record JAFRVD010000002.1, on the reverse strand, counting down.
GCGACCAGCAGCATATTGAATTAATGATGCAGCAGGGCTGCGGACAGGCTGAAAGTCTGCCTGCAGCCCTCCCGCATCATGAGCATAACGATACGGCGCGATTCGCTTAGGACAGCATGAGAAAGGTGAAAGGGCACAGAAGTTATGGGCGATCAGCTTAGAAACAACCGAAGCGTCAATGAGCGGGCCCTGTGGGCACAGTTTGACGCGCTTCAGCTGGGTACCGGCTGGGATGAAACGGACATCACAAAGCCGCAGATCTTAGTCGAGGATGCGTACGGAGACAGCCATCCGGGCAGCATGCACCTCCTCGAGGTCTCGGAACAGGTCTGCCGCAGCATCTATGAAAAGGGCGGCTGCCCCGGCCGGTTCCATACAACGGACCTCTGCGACGGCTGCGCGCAGGGGCACGACGGCATGAATATGATCCTCGCGTCACGGGAAACGATCTGCGACATGGTCGAATTACACGCAGGTTTTGTCCCCTGGGACGGCATGGTGCTTTCCTCGTCCTGCGACAAATCGGTCCCGGCGCACCTCAAGGCGATGGCCCGCGTGAACATTCCGGCAGTCTTTGTGCCGGGCGGGAGCATGCGGCCGGGCCCGAACCAGACGACCTCCCTTGTGGCGGGGTCGATCTCCCTCCGCCAGAAGCAGCACGACAATATCACAGACGAGGAGATCCGGAATTACAAGCTTTCAGGCTGCCCGTCCGCCGGCGCCTGCACGTTTTTAGGGACAGCCTCCACCATGCAGTGCATGGCTGAGGCACTGGGCGTTGCCCTTCCGGGGAGCGCGCTGGTGCCCGCCACCATGCGGGACATGACGGCGTATGCGCGGTGGGCCGGGCGCGCGGTCATGGAGCTCGTGCGGAAGGGGATCCGGCCGTCCGACATCCTGACGCCCGCGGCGTTCAGGAACGCGGTTGTTATACACAGCGCCATCGGCGGGTCCACTAATGCGACCCTGCACCTTCCGTCCATAGCGCGGGAGCTCGGCATCGAGCTTAACGTTATGGAATTCGATGAGATCAACAAAATCGTCCCGCACATCGGGAACGTAGATCCGAGCGGGCAGCACCTCACGGAATCCTTCTGGTTTGCGGGCGGAATTCCGCGCGTGCAAATGCTCCTTCGGGACTATCTGGACCTGGACGTCCTGACCGTGACCGGGAAGACACTTCGCGAAAACCTTGAGGATATCAATAAGAGCGGGTTCTTTGAACGCGGCGAAGGATACCTTCACAACTACGGGCTCACCTCGGACGAGGTCATTCTGCCGCCTGAACAGGCAAAGGAGACCGGGTCCATTGCGGTGCTCAAGGGGAACCTTGCGCCGGACGGAGCGGTCATCAAATACTCCGCCTGCGCAGAAAACATGCGCGCCCTCCGGGGGCCTGCGCGCGTGTATGACAGCGAGGAAGCCGCGCACGATGCGGTGGTCCGGGGCGAGATCGACCCCGGCGATATCCTGATCATCCGCTACGAAGGACCCAGGGGCTCCGGCATGCCTGAAATGCTGATGACCACGGAAGCGATCGTCTGCGACAAAAAGCTCAACGGCTCCGTCTCGCTCGTGACGGACGGCCGGTTCTCCGGGGCGACCCGGGGCGCGGCCATCGGCCACGTTTCACCGGAGGCTGCCGTGGGCGGGCCGCTTGCCTACGTCGTGACCGGGGACATCATAGAATACAGTATTGAAGAGAGAAGCCTGAACGTCGTGGGCGTAGAGGGGAAACTCGTAGGCATTGAGGAAGCCGCGAAGGTCCTTGAGGAACGGAAGGCAGTCATGCCGCTTCGTACCCCGCCCGAACGGAAGGGCGTCCTCAGACGCTATACAGAGCAGGCGCTTTCCGCCATGAAAGGCGCAGGATATTAAGGAGGAAAAGAGCGATGGCAAAATATATCACACCTGCAGTAACACCCTTGAACGAAGACCGGAGCCTGGACCTCGAAGGCGCGGGAAAGCTCTATGATTTCCTGATCCAAAGCGGCGTGGACGGGATCCTGGTGCTCGGGAGCATCGGCGAATTCTTCGCGTTTTCTTTGGAGCAGAAAAAGCAGCTGATCTCCTATGCGGTAAAGTATATTGATCACAGGGTGCCGGTCATCATCGGCACAGCGGATACGGTCGTGGAGAACGTCCTTGCGCTTTCCGAATTCGCGCTCTCCGAAGGCGCGGACGCGGTCATCGTCGTGTCGCCCTATTATTTTTCACTTACGGGGGACAGCCTGGAAAGCTACTATGATATGCTTGCGGAAAAGATCCGCGGAAAGCTCTATATCTACAATTTCCCGGACCGCACGGGCTATGAGATCCCTGCGGACGTGATCCGGCGCCTGGCACTCCGGCATCCGAATATTGCGGGCGTCAAGGACACGATCTCCGGGATGGACCACACGCGGGAGATCATCAAGGCAGTCAAGCCGTACCGCCCGGATTTCGAGGTCTTTTCCGGCTTTGACGACAACTTCGCGCACAATATCCTTTCCGGCGGCGATGGCTGCATCGGCGGTCTTTCTAACTTCGCGCCGGACGTGACCAGGGCGTGGGTCAGGGCCTTCAGGGAAGGTAATATGAGTGCCGTCGCGGAGATCCAGAAGAAGATCGACCGGCTCATGAGTATATACAGTGCAGGGACGCCCTTCGTGCCGTACATCAAGCGGGCGATGGAGCTTCGCGGGATCGGCGTGAAGCCTTACGCTTCCATGCCGCTCCCGGAGCCTGATGAGGCGGCGTCGGAGAAGCTGCTGGCGGTGATGACGGCTGAGGGGCTTATTTGACGGTCTATGCATACACCTCATCAGTCAGCCCAAAGGGCTGACAGCTTCCCCTCAAGGGGAAGCCTTTTAGGAGAAAGAAGATGAAATACAGAAACGACAGATACGGAAAGCCGATGCCGGTGCTCGGATACGGGTGCATGAGGTTTACGCAGAAGAACGGGAAGATCGACATCCCGAAGGCGCAGGAAGAGGTCCGGCGGGCCTTTGAGGGCGGGATCACCTACTATGACACCGCGTACACCTATCCGGGGAACGAGGCTGCCGTGGGCGAGATCCTTGAGGATCTGGGCATCCGGGACCGGGTGAACATCGCCACCAAGTTCCCGCACTACAGGCTCAAAAAGACCGAAGACATAGAAACGTTCTTCCGGGAGGAGCTCAGACGGCTCCGGACCGACCACGTGGATTATTACCTCATGCACATGCTGAATGATGTCAGGGCGTGGAAGAGGATATCGGCACTTGGCATACAGGAGTGGATCCGCGCGAAGAAGGAAAGCGGGGAGATTCGCGAGATCGGCTTCTCCTATCACGGAAATTCGGACATGTTTAAGCAGGTCGTCGATGCGTTCGACTGGGACTTCTGCCAGATCCAGTACAACTATATGGACGAGTATTCCCAGGCCGGCGTGGAGGGCTTAAAATACGCGCATGAAAAGGGACTTCCGGTCATCATCATGGAGCCCCTGCGCGGCAGGTGGCTCGCGAATAAGCTTCCCGACGAGGCCCGGAAGAGGATCGACGCGTTCCCGGTGAAGCGGAGTCCTGCGGACTGGAGCTTCCGCTGGCTCTGGAACCAGCCGGAGGTGACCTGCGTCCTGTCCGGAATGAACAGCCTTGAGATGCTTGAAGAGAACCTCCGGATCGCTGAGGAGGCGGAGGCCGGCGTCATGACCGAGGAGGAGATGGCGCTCATCGGCGGCCTTCGCGACGATATCAACTCAAAGATGAAGGTCGGCTGCACGGGCTGCCGCTACTGCATGCCGTGCCCTCACAACGTGGACATCCCGGGGACGTTTTCCGCGTACAACCGGCGGTATTCCGAAGGCGCTTACGTTGCTTTGAAGGAATACTTCATGTGCACGGTGCTCCGGAAGGACCCGACGTCGCTCGTTAACTGCATCGGCTGCGGTCTGTGCGAAACGAAGTGCCCGCAGCACATTGAGATCCGGACGGAGCTCAAAAATGCGGGAAAGGTCCTGGAGAATGTGTTTGTGAAGGCGGGGAGAAAGATCGTACCGCTGTTTATGAAATATTAAGGGGAATTTATGCCGAAGGTGATCGTTGGAATGTCGGGCGGAGTGGACAGTGCTGTGGCCGCGTACCTCCTGAAACAGGAGGGGTACGAGGTCATCGGCGTGACGCTCCGTACCTGGGAAAGCGGCGAAGGCGAGGAGAGCCGGTGCTGCGAGATCGACGATGCACGTGAATCCGCGCGGATCATCGGCATTCCGTTCTACGCGTTCAACTGTCTTTCAGAGTTTAAGGATCAGATCGTCCGGACGTTCATGGAGGACTATCTCAACGGGCGGACGCCGAACCCCTGCGTGATCTGCAACCGCGTGATCAAGTGGGAGCGCCTCCTGTACCATGCGGACGTTTTACAGGCGGACTATGTGGCTACTGGGCATTACGCCACAGTCGTGAAGCTTCCGAACGGGCGCTACACGGTCAAAAAGGCGGAGCACGCGGAGAAGGATCAGACATACATGCTGTACCGGCTCACCCAGGAGCAGCTTAAGCGTACGCTTATGCCGCTCGGCGCGTATTCCAAGGAGGAGGTCCGGGCTATTGCCGAAAGGATCGGCCTTTCGGTCGCGCAGAAGCCGGACTCACAGGAGATCTGCTTTGTGACGGACGGAAATTACGCGGAATTTATCGAAGAGCATTCGGACAGGGAGATCCCCGGAGAAGGCAATTACGTGGATGAGGACGGAAACGTCCTGGGTACCCACAAGGGGATCATCCACTATACGGTCGGGCAGAGGAAGCGGCTCGGGATCGCGCTCGGGAAGCCGGCGTACGTGAAGAAGATCCGCCCGGAAACGAACGAGGTCGTTTTAAGCACGGCGGAGGACTTCCGGGTGACGGGGCTTGTCTGTACGGATGTCAGCTTTATGGGGATCCAGGAGCCTATGGACGGAGACACGGTGCGGTGCCTTGTAAAGGTGCGGTACAGGCACCCGGGCGCGCCGGCGTGTCTTACGAAGCTTTCCGACGGGCGGTATCAGGTCTCCTTTACGGAGCCTGTGCGGTCTGCGGCGCCGGGACAGTCCGCGGTCTTTTATGATGAAAACGACTGTGTCCTGGGTGGCGGCATCATCGACGAAGTGATTTTTGAGGAGCAATAGACAAGAGGACTCATGGAAATACTGAAAAGGGAATTACAGGAAAGAGTGATCCTGGTGGGCGTCCAGGAGGACGGCGCGCCGGACGTGGAAGCGTCGCTTAAGGAGCTTTCCGAGCTCGCGAAGACGGCCGGTGCGGAAACGGTGGGGGTCGTGACTCAGAATCTTGAGCACGCGCACCCTGGGACGTACATCGGGAAGGGCAAGGTGGAGGAAGTGAAACGGCTCGCGCGTGAACTCGACGCGAACGGCATCATCTGCGACGATGAGCTCTCCCCTGCCCAGATGAAGAATTTAGAGGACGCCCTCGATATGAAGGTGATGGACCGGACGATCCTGATCCTCGATATCTTTGCGTCGCATGCGTCTACCCGGGAGGGCAAGGTGCAGGTCGAGCTTGCGCAGGCGCGCTACAGGATGACCCGGCTTTCGGGCTTCGGCAAGGCAATGTCGAGGCTGGGCGGCGGGATCGGCACCAGGGGCCCCGGCGAGACCCGGCTTGAGGAAGACCGGCGGCGGATCCGCGGGCGGATCACACAGCTGAAGGCAGAGCTCAGGGACATCGTGAGACAGCGCGAGGTCACGCGGACACAGCGCGAGAGAAACCACGTACCGGTGGCGGCCATCGTCGGGTATACGAACGCGGGGAAATCCACGCTTTTGAACCGGCTCACGGACGCGGGAGTGCTGTCCGAGGACAAACTGTTCGCGACGCTGGACCCGACCACGCGGGCGCTTACGCTGCCCGCGGGGGAAAAGATCCTCCTGACCGATACGGTCGGCTTTATCAATAAGCTCCCGCATCACCTGGTGGAAGCGTTCAGGAGTACGCTTGAGGAGGCGCGCTACGCAGACATGATCCTGCACGTGGTGGATTATTCAAAACCGGCGTACGAGCAGCAGATGGCGGTCGTATATGACACGCTGAAGGAGCTGGGCGTCCTCGGGAAGCCGGTGCTGACGCTTTTCAACAAGTGTGATCTGGTGCCCGGCGGGCTCACGACGCGGGACCCGCGGGCGGAGCGGTCGCTTGAACTTTCCGCACTGACCGGCGACGGGCTGCCGGAACTTCTCCGGGCCGTCGAGGGTATCCTCCTGGAGTCGCGCATCCTGGTGGAGCATCTCTATCCCTTCGGGGAGGCGGGACAGATCCAGCTGATCCGGCGGTACGGGAACCTCCTCACCGAGGAGTACACGGAGGACGGGATCTTTGTCCGGGCGCTGATGCCCCGGCATCTCTATGGGCAGCTCGGTTTTGGGGAGGAGTGAGAAGCCCTCGGAGGCGGACACGCGATGCACAGGTGCGAGGAGGCAGCAGATTGCGCAGGGAGGATGGTCTGCTCCCGGAGCAACTGCTGCGACGAGGCACCGTATGTTTGGAAGCACCGTCAATAAGAAGGCCCGTCCGAACGGACGGGTCTTCACTCATTTATGAGTATTTTCGGAGGGTGACGTAGAGCCGCCCCTTTTTGCTTTTCCCGGACACCCCGTCGTACACCGCCTTGCCGAAACCGCGCACGGTAATGGTATCGCCCGGCTTCGGAGATACACTGAGCGACGTAATGATCCGGCCGTTTAAGAGCACGCGCTGGCGGAGGAACAGCTCCTTGATGTGGCTTCTCGAGATGTTCGTAAAGCCGGCCACAATGGAGTCCATCCGCTCGGACGCGATGTTGACGTTCACAGGCACCAGCACCGGCTGAAGCTCCGGAATTTCCCGGACGTTCTCCATATCGGCGGCAAAGGTGCACACGACGTCCGTATGCCGGACCGTTGTAAGGCTGTCGCACAGGAACTCCTTGATGGACACGAGGCAGTAGACGTAGGCGTCGTTTCCGCGGACGATGATATCGCCTATGAGCGACCGGTCGATCCCGAGATTCAGGATCGCGCCCATGTAATCCCTGTGAGTGAGCATCTCCGAAAACTTTCCTGCCGTGGGGGACACCTTCACGACCACGATCGGGTATTCCGGCGGATAGCCGAGCGCCTTTTCCGACCCGAAGACCGCAAGCTGCCGTTCGGAGGCCTCAGACCCGCCGAAGAGCGCTGATTCTATGAAGGAGAGCTCCGGCAGGAGACGGGTGTAGATGTCCTGCTCGGGCAGCCCTAAAAACCCGGAATAGGTGTAAGTACCCCGGGCCTCCGCCTGTCTTGCGAGATCCAGCAAATGTTTTCTTGTCAGTTCGTCGTTTTCCATATGCGTTCTGATTCCTGTAAACTTATTTGTAACGTATCACCCCGGAGATCCATCTGTTTATGTGAAGTCCCCGAAGACCTTATCATTATAGGAGTGCCGCCCCGTGCTTGTCAAGAAAGGGATTTTGTGATACAGTTTAATTTGTAAAATTATGCGGTCGTATGAGACGCGCATAGGAGGAGATTTTTATGAGATCACGGATGCTGAGAAAAATCCTGGCATTGCTTTTCGTGCTGGTGCTGGCCTGCGCGGTCCCCGGCTGCAGCTGCAGCAAAAAGGAAGAAGCGGCACAGCCGGACAGCACTGAAGAAAAGGTTTCTGAAATTCCGGAAAATACGACGGAAGAAGAGAGGACGGAGAGCGAAAGCGAAAAGGAGATCAGGAGATCGGCTGAAACAGAGAGCGACTCTGAAACCAAGAAGGAAGACAAGGACCCGCGAAGCGCCGTTCTTGATAATTACCGGGATATATTTGTTGTCACCGCGAACCTGCTGAACGTCCGCGAGGAGCCTTCCACTGACGCGAAAGTAGTAGCGACCATCGTGAAGAACGGGGGCGGCGAGGTGCTGGACAAAACGGCTGACGGTTCGTGGCTTCATGTGAGATCCGGCGGCGTGGAAGGCTATGTTTCCGCGGAGTACGCCGTGACAGGAACCGAGGCGGAAGCGCTTGCAATAGAGAACTGCACTGAGGGGATTCGGATCACGGAGGAAGTGGTCAACGTCCGGAAGATCGCGGATTCTCACGGCGATATCCTGACAAAGGCCTATGAAGGCGAGGTCTACCGGTACCTCGGTGAAGACGATGAGTTCTATCAGACGTCCATCGGCGGCGAGGACGCATTCATCCACGTTTCCTGTGCGCAGACAGTCTACTACCTTCAGGAAGCAGTCCCGTCCGGGAGCAACGAAGCTGAAAACAGTCTGGAAGGTGAAACGGATGCTGCGTCCGATTCGGAAGAGGACGGAACGGATACTGCGGAATCCACGACGGCAGTGCCCACTACGACCTCTCCGGCGCGTCCCGGCGGGTCCAACGGCATTATCGTCTGCATCGACCCCGGCCATCAGGCTTACGGCATCTCTGCGATGGAGCCGAACGGCCCCGGCTCGTCCGTCATGAAAGCGAAGCTCACTACCGGTACGCAGGGCTGCGTGACCGGCATTCCGGAGTACGAGATCAATCTGCAGGTTTCTCTTAAGCTTCAGGCAGAGCTGCAGGCCCGCGGCTATTCAGTCGTCATGATCCGTACGACGAACGACTGCCCCTTAAGCAATGCGGAGCGCGCGCAGGTCGCGAACGGCTCCGGTGCGCAGATCTTTGTCCGGATCCACTGCAACAGCGTAACGGACCAGAGCGTGACCGGCATCATCAATTACGCGCCGTCGAACGCGAACCCGTATATGTCCCAGCCGGTGATCAACAGCAGCATCACCCTTGCGCAGACGCTTGTGAACCATATGTGCGCCGTGACCGGTGCCGTGAACCGCGGCATCATTCTGGATGATTCGATGACCGGTATTAACTGGTGTACGATCCCGGTCGCAATCGTGGAGATGGGCTTTATGTCGAACCCCACGGAGGACCAGCTGCTTGCGAACGCGGACTACCAGCGTAAGCTTGCCATAGGGATGGCGAACGGCATCGACGCGTATTTCGGACGGTAAGGGATTATGGGATTATTCAGGAAGAAAAAGAAAGTGCCGGTCAACGTCATGGGTCTAAGTGCCATGGCGGCGCAGAGCGACGAACGCTATAAAAAGCAGGCGCTTCGGAACCAGGAGCTTACGGAAAGAAAGACACAGGCGCTCAGGTTTGAGCCGCACTCCACGGCGGAGCTCCGCGGGTATATCGAGAAAAAGTACGGAGTGGAGGAGCTTCCGCGTACGGACGAGCGCTACATGCGCGCGTACATGGGAGTGAAGGCACACCTCCTGTTCCGGGATGCGCCGGAGCTTATTACGACGGAGGAGCTGCCGTATCCGGAGCACCCGCCCGTATCCGAGAACGACCCGGACTATACTGCGTACAGGGAGAATGCGGACAAACGCTGGAACGAGGCCGTGATGATGCCGGCGGATCAATTCCCGGTGCACCTTCACGTGTACAACATCCCGATCGTGATCAACGAGGTGCCTATCGCCTGGCTGGAGGTCTATGTAGAGACGGACCACAAGTACCTTGCATTCAAGGTGATCGCCCTCGAGTACGAGGAGCACTACAGCATCGACCGGGTAAGGAAGGACATCATCAACTTCTTCGGGATCTCTCCGGAGGACCAGGAGGCCCGGAACGAGCGGTACCTGCAGTATTTAAACGCGCAATAAACAAAACAGTCCCCGGCTTACGCCGGGGACTGTTCGTTCAAGGCTGCCTTCGGCAGCCCGGTCATTGCGATACACAGGCGGGCCGACCGAAGCCCGCCGTTCGTTTATATCCCCGTCACCCTGAACGTATGCTCGTCCGGGAGGAGGGGCAGGACCGTGATCACGGCCTTTTCAATGTGAATGTGCGGCTGGCTCTTCAGCCGGATCAGAAGCTTCCGAAGCTGCGCGGTCCCGCCCTGTGCTTCCAAAAGTACGCTCCCGTCATGCAGATTCTTCACCCAGCCGGTCAGGCGCAGGTCTTTTGCGAGAACCCGTGCGGTATACCGGAACCCAACAAACTGCACCTTCCCGAAGCACTGGATCCGCCATCTTTCCTCGACCATACGTGAACCGCCCGCGTGTACTTTCATCAGATCGTGTTTTCGTCGCTGAGGAGATCCGCAAGGATCTTTTCCTTTACCTGCGAAACGTCGGTCTCGCGGATCTTCTGCCGGAGCGGCAGGACGGAGCGCGGAGAGACGGAAAGCTCATCGATGCCGATGGACAGGAACGTCTCCGTCAGCGCGAGGTCCGCGCCGAGCTCGCCGCAGATGCCTACCCAGACACCGTTCTTATGCGCATTGTCGCAGACCATCTTGAGTGCACGAAGCACCGCGGGGTGGTGCGGGTTGAAGAACCTGCCGAGGTCCGCGTTCTGCCGGTCGCAGGCCAGCGTGTACTGCGTGAGGTCGTTCGTGCCGCAGGAGAAGAAGTCCACCTCCTTCGCCAGGCGGTCGCTCATGAGCACTGCCGCAGGCGTCTCGATCATGATGCCGATCTCCACGTCCTCGCTGTACGGAATGCCTTCCTCCGTGAGCTCCTTACGGACTTGGTCGCACATCTTCTTCGCTTCCTTCACTTCCCAGACACTGGTCACCATCGGGAACATGATGCCGAGCTTGCCGTACGCGGACGCGCGGAACAGCGCCCGAAGCTGCGTCCTGAAGATCTCCGGCCGGTTCAGGCAGATACGGAGCGCGCGGTTTCCGAGCGCCGGGTTTTCTTCCTTCGGCATGTTGAAGTAAGCGATCTGCTTATCTGCGCCAATATCCAGCGTACGGATCACGACTTCCCCGTCGCCCATGTCGGAAAGCACCTTCTTGTATGCCTCGAACTGCACGTCCTCGGAGGGGAAATCGTCGCAGTTGAGGTACAGGAATTCGCTGCGGAACAGACCCACGCCGTCCGCGTCGTTATTCAGTACGGCAGGCACGTCGTCCGGGCTGCCGATGTTGCAGTAGACTTTGATCTTCTGTCCGTCCAGCGTGACGTTCGGCTTGCCCTTGAGCTGC
>JAFRVD010000032.1 GCA_017441825.1 Lachnospiraceae bacterium | reverse complement strand
CCCCCCCCCCCCCCGCTTCCACTTGACTGCACCCTTCCATGCATGCTAATATATATAGGCTGTTTCGCCCGAAATTGTGCGGTTTTACGCGTTTCGGGTGAACGCGCGAGGAAACAGGCGAGGAAGTGCTGAGAAGTCATAAAAGGGCGGTTTTTCATGAGTAAGATCGTATGTAAATTTGGCGGGTCGTCTCTCGCGGACGCACCGCAGTTTTTCAAGGTGGCGGAGATCGTGAACGCGGATCCCGGGCGGCGGTACATCGTGGCATCGGCGCCGGGAAAAAGGTACCCCGTGGACGTGAAGGTCACGGACATGCTCTACAAGTGCTACGAGCTGGCCGCAAAGAAGCGCGACTTCGGCCCGGTGCTTCACGAGGTGGGCGAACGGTTCCGCTACATTATCCACAATCTGGGCATCGGCTTCGATATGGACACTGAACTCGATCTCATCGCGAGCGTGCTCAAGGCCGCGCCGCAGCGTGACTATGCCGCAAGCCGCGGCGAATACCTGAACGCGAAGATCCTCGCTTCCTTCTTAGGCTTCCCCTTTGTGGACCCCGCGGACTACGTGCATTTTACCGACGATGGCGCCTACGATTCCGAACGCACCGAGCGGGATATGGCGGACGTGCTGACGGGCCTCCCGAACGCAGTCATCGCCGGCTTCTACGGCGCGCGGCCGGACGGCTCCATCAAGACCTTCTCAAGAGGCGGCTCGGACGTGACCGGCGCGATCTGTGCGGCGGCGGTCCGCGCGGACATCTATGAAAACTGGACGGACGTCTCCGGCATGCTTGCGGCGGACCCGCGGATCGTGATGGACCCGCGCATCATCGACCGCATCTCCTACCGTGAGCTCCGTATCCTGTCCTACATGGGCGCGTCTGTTCTTCACACGGACGCAGTCCTGCCGGTCTCCCGTGCAGGCATTCCCATCAATATCCGCAACACGAACCAGCCAGAGGACCCGGGGACGATGATCGTCACGGACACCTACGACCGGCGGTACGCCGTGACGGGCGTAGCGGGCCGGAAGGGCCTGTCCGTGGTGCAGGTGGAGAAGGCGATGGTCTCTGACGGCGCCGGCTTTGTAGCTATCCTGCTGGACATCTTCCGGAAGCACCGTATCCCCTTCGAGCAGTGTCTTACAGGTATCGACACGGTATCCGTGGTCATTCGGAGCGACCTGTTCCGGGCGGGGAAGGAGCGGGTACTCGCGGAGATCCGCGAGGCGCTTGTCCCGGACATGATGGACGTGAAGGAAGATCTTTCGATGATCGCCGTGGTGGGCGAGGGCAGCCGCGACGCCCGCGGCGTGACCATCCGGATCCTGAACGCGGTGGAGCAGGCCGGCATCCCGGTCAGCACCATCAACCAGGGTGCCGGGGACCTGAACCTGATCATCGGCGTGCCGGAAGAAGATTACGAGGCCGCCATCCGGACGATCTACGGAGTGATAAAGTGAGAAAACAAAAAGCAGGCCGACCCGAAAATATGGGCCGGCCTGCTTTTTGGATAGTTCTCCGGAAAGCTGCTCCTCTTACTCAGTCTTAATACGCGTGCGGATCTCGCCCAGCGCAGATTTGATAGCCTCGAGAACCTCAGGATCCTTCTCGGTCGAAAGATCATGAGAGAACAGGGTCGTGTTGTAGGAACCGCCGCACTTGCCCAGTGCGTTGATGGCTGCAATACGAAGGTCTTTGATCGAGCTGTTCGAGAGGCCGGTCAGTGCGTTGATGGCATCTTCGCCGCCGCACTTGCCAAGCGCTGCGATAGCATCTTTTACGACTTCAGGATCCTTGCTCTTAATGAACCGAACAATAGCAGATCCTTTTCCCTTTGCCGCAAGTTTCTCAAGCTTTTCGAATTTCTTACTCATCGTGGTTTCCTTTCTGTTGTTTAATGCGCCTGTATAAGGTTACTTTTAGTATACATGCGTGTGCGGAAAGTTACAATCAAAAATTAGTGAAAATTTGTTGAACGGATGAGGTCGACCCACGCACACCCATTCGGAATGCCGCGCATTCCTCATGTGCGCGGACAGAGTCGCTTCGCGCCTTGTCCACGCCGTAAAATAACGAGGCCCCTTCTCAGTGCATAAATGCCCTGAACCGGGACCTCGTCATTTTACTGTGTGCTGTTTTTATTCAAACTGACTCGCATACATCTTATAATAGAACCCCTTCCGCGCCATCAGCTCCTCATGCGTCCCCTGCTCCACCACGTCGCCGTAATTCAGCACCAGGATGTGGTCCGCGTTCTGGATGGTTGACAGGCGGTGCGCGATCACGAAGCTGGTCTTGCCGGCCATCAGGCTCCGCATGGCACGCTGCACGCGGCGCTCCGTGTTGGTATCGACATTCGAGGTGGCCTCGTCCAGGATGAGCATGTTCGTGTTGTAGAGCATCGCGCGGGCGATGGTTAAGAGCTGCTTCTGGCCTTTACTGATGTTGCCGCCGTCCTCTGTGATGACCGTGTTGTAGCCGTCCGCGAGCCGCATGATGTAGTTGTGGATGTGGGCGGCCTTCGCAGCTTCAACCACTTCGTCCATCGTCGCACCTTCCTTGCCGTAGGCGATGTTCTCATAGATGGTGCCGCGGAAGAGCCACGTGTCCTGGAGGACCATGGAGTAGTTCCGCCGAAGCGACGCCATGGTGTAGTCCGTGACGTTCTTCCCGTCCACGCGGATCTCCCCGGAGTCCGGGTCGTAGAAGCGCATGAGCAGGTTGATGATGGTGGTTTTGCCTGCGCCGGTGGGGCCTACCACGGCGATCGTTTCGCCCGGATTTGCCTTTAAGTTCAGGTTGTGGAGGACCGTCTTTTCGGGGACGTAGCCGAAGCTCACGTCGCGGATCTCCACGTCGCCCTCCGCGTTCACGAGGTCTTCTGCGCCGTAAATGTCCTTGACCTCTTCCGGCGAATCCAGAAGCGCGAACACACGCTCCGCAGCCGCCAGGGCGCTGTAGATCTCGTTGATGATGTTCGCGATCTCATTGATGGGGCCGCTGAATTTGCGGCTGTACAGTACGAACGAGGAGATCTGGCCGAGGTCCACTATTCCTTTCATGTACATGAACGCGCCGCCCATGCCGATGGCCGCAAGGCCGATGTTGCTGATTAAACCGATGGTCGGGCCCATCGTCATGCCGAGCCGGTCCGCGCGCCAGTAGGCGTCCGCGGCCGCGTGGTTGATCTTGCTGAAGTCCTCGCAGACGTCGTTTTCGTGCGCGTACGCGAGGATCGTCTTCTGGCCGGTGAACATTTCTTCAACGTACCCGTTCATATCGCCGTAGGCCGCGCTCCGTTTCGCGTAGCGGGGCCTGGTGATCTTGCCCATCTGCTTCGTGAACAGGATCGAGATCGGGATGGTCAGGACCATGCAGGCGACCAGAGGCAGGGAGATCGAGCACATCATGATGAAACTGCCGACCACTGTCACTGTGCTGGTCAGGATCTGCACGATATCGGTGCTGAGGCTGATGCACACCACGTCGATGTCGTACGAGACCCGGCTGATGATATCGCCGGCCTGGTGCTTGTCAAAGTAGCCCACGGGCATGACCATGAGCTTGTTGAAGATGTCCTGGCGCATGTTCCGGGCGACCCGCCGGCCGACCCGCATCATGCCGATGTTCACGAGGAAGTTCAAAACGTTACTGCCCACGTAGGCCGCAAGCATTAAAAGTGCGAAACGAGTGACCTTCTCCATGTCGACCTGGCCCTTGCCTGCGGTCGCACTGATGGCCTTACCAGCAAAGTTCGGGCCCAGAAGGTTTCCGATGTTGCTCGCAAATGCGCACAAAAGGAGTACAAGTACGATATATTTGTACCGCATCATGTAGCGGACGGTCCGCACCAGCGTCCCTTTCGCGTCCTTCGGCTTTTCTTTTTTACCGCCTCTGTCTCCGCGTCCCGGCATACCGCACCTCCTTTCACTGCATCGCGCCCATCTGGGTGGTGTAAATTTCCTTATATTCCGGACAGGATTCCAGGAGCTCGTCGTGAGTGCCGTAGCCGATGCAGCAGCCGTTGTCCATGACCATCACGTGGTCCATGTTCATGACGGAGCTGACGCGCTGGGCGATCAGGATGAGAGTGGAGTCGCCGTGGTGCTCTTCAATCGCGCGCCGCATGGCGGCGTCGGTCTTGTAGTCGAGGGCACTCGAACTGTCGTCCAGGATCAGAATGTCCGGCGTCCCGGCCTGCGCGCGGGCTATGAGAAGCCGCTGCTTCTGTCCGCCGGAGAGGTTTGCGCCTTTGATGCTGGCCATGAAATCGAGGCCTTCATCGAGCTCACTGATAAACTCCATGGCCTGGGCGTCCAGCGCCGCCTGCTCGATCATTTCGTTCGAGATATCCCGGCCGAAGCTGATGTTGTGGCGCAGCGAGTCGCGGAACACGAGGTCGTTCTGGAAGACCGTACCGAACTTTCGCCGGAGCTCGTCCTTGGGGTAGGTCCGGACGTCGCGGCCGTCCACAAAGACGCCGCCTTCCGTGGCGTCGTAGAAGTGCATGAGCAGGTTGATGATGGTGGTCTTGCCGCAGCCCGTGGGACCGATGATGCCGAGGCTCCCGCCCTTCGGGATCGCGAAATCGATGTCTGTCAGGGCGTTCTGGCGGCCCTCACCGGCAAAGTTTTCAGCGTCTTCTTCCTCGCCTGCGGCATAGGAGAAGCTGACGTGCTCGAAGCGGATGAATTCATCGCCGTGCGGCTTTTTCGCTTCGGAAACGGGCAGGATGTCTTCGTCTATCGGCGTGTCGATGACGGTCGCCATACGGTTCGCGCTCGCGCTCGCGCGGGATAGGGAGATGAAGATCCGGTTAATGCCCATGACGCCCATGGTGATCATGTTGAAGTAGGTCAGGAACGCGAGGATGACGCCCGGCTTCATGAGGCCGGCGTCTACGCGGCGGGCGCCCAGGAGGACGACGAACGTCAGGCCGATGTTTAAGAGCAGCTGAATGAGCGGGCCGGGGACGGCCATCGTCGTGCCGGCAAAGACGTCCGCGTTCATCATGTTGTCGTTCGCGGTACGGAAGCGGCGCATTTCGTATTCAGTCTTGCTGAGCGCCTTCACGACGCGGATGCCGGTGATGCTTTCACGCATGATGCGGACAACGTCGTCGAGCTTCTGCTGGACTTTGCGGAAAAGGGGGATACCCTTGGAGGAGATCAGGAAAATGATGGCGAACAGGACAGGCAGCATGCAGAGGAGGATCAGGGAAAGCCTGAAGTCCATGGTGAGCATCATGAACAGGCCGCCTATCAGCATCATCGGCGCGCGGACGCACAGGCTCTGAAGCTGCTGCGCGGCGGTCTGGACGTTGTAGCTGTCCGAGGTCATGCGGCTGATGAGGCTGGGGAGGCCGAACTCGTCAAACTGGCGGCCGGTCAGGTTCATGGTTTTCACGAAGCACTGCTGGCGGACGTCATAGCTCACTTTGTGGGCGTTGTTGATGGCCGTGCGGTTCGCGGAGACGTTGCACGCCCACGCCACCACGGCGGTTACGAACATGAGCGACCCCCACAGGATGACCTGCGAGGTCACGCCTAATGGCACGATGTCATCCACCAGATGCTCAAGAACGTAGGGGAGCAGCAGCTCGAAGATGGTGCTTGCGAACTTCAGGAAGATCGCCAGTACGATGGTCTTCACGTACGGCTTCATAAATCGGAAAATAAGACCCATATGGTTTGCCTCGAATGCGGGAGAGGGGCGGACTCGCTTCTTCGTGCCGCCGCGGGGCCGTGCGGCGCCTAAGATGCGGAACACGATCTGCCTTTCACGACGAAGGCAGCCTGCGGAATCCAATCAACACGTGTTTATCAACTGATAAATAGTATATCATAAAACTGATTATGGGGATGAATAAAAATACAGAGAAAATTTGCTCTGCGGCGGGGGAAAATACAGTGAAAGTTTCCAAAAGAGGCCGACACAGGGCATTACATGTCTCTGTATACATAAAACAAGCAAGCTTTGATCTGCACCCCAAAAAGGTAACACTTTTCCCCCACTGAACCCTGGCAGGGTAACAGAAGGGAGGAAAAGATGCGCTTCAGTCCAAAAACGCGCAAAGAAATCTTGAAACATATTGATCATGGAATGTCTATCAACACTG
>JAFRVD010000001.1 GCA_017441825.1 Lachnospiraceae bacterium | reverse complement strand
TCGTAAGATCGCAGAGACCAAGATGCCTGACCTCAATGCGGCAAGCATCGAAGCAGCCATGAGCATGATCGCCGGCACGGCGCGCAGCATGGGTGTCCTGGTTGAGGAATGAGTGTAGAGAAAAGATAAATCAGTGGGAGGGGAATTCCCGCGAATACCACAGGAGGTTTTAGAATGAAGAGAAGTAAAAAGTATGCTGAAGCCGCGAAGCAGATCGACCGTACAGTCCTTCTGGACGCGCCGGAAGCCATTGCTTTGATCAAAAAGACAGCATCCGCGAAGTTTGACGAGACCGTAGAGCTGCACGTCCGTACGGGTTGCGACGGCCGTCACGCAGAGCAGCAGATCCGCGGCGCGGTCGTTCTTCCGAACGGTACCGGCAAGTCGGTCCGCGTGCTTGTTTTCGCGAAGGGTGACAGAGTTGACCAGGCCCTTGCCGCAGGTGCGGATTACGCAGGCGGCGAGGAATTCATTCCGAAGATCCAGAATGAAGGCTGGTTTGAGTTCGACTCCGTAGTCGCAACTCCCGACATGATGGGCATCGTCGGCCGTCTGGGCCGTGTGCTCGGCCCGAAGGGCCTCATGCCGAACCCGAAGGCGGGCACCGTGACCATGGACGTCGCGAACGCCGTCAAGGAGATCAAAGCCGGTAAGATCGAATACCGTCTTGACAAGTCCAACATTATCCATGTACCGATCGGCAAGGTTTCCTTTACCGAAGAGCAGCTGGTGGAGAACTTCAACACCATCATGGATGCCATCATCAAGGCAAGACCTTCGGCAGTGAAGGGTGCGTTCATCAGGAGCGCAACGCTTGCTTCCACCATGGGCCCCGGCGTCAAGCTGAACGCTATGAGGTTAATGGCTTAATTAAATTTCGAAATTCCAAACGCGCAAGGGGGACGGGAAGCCGTCCCTCTTTTCTATTCGAAATTCTGTTATTTAACCCAAAGTTCTGTGGTAAACATAAACAGACTAAATTAGTGCTTGACGAATATTATTGTTCAGATTATACTAATAACCAGTAAATTTGGCGTACGGTTCTTGTTCATTTATTCTTACAGGGACAGAACGAAAAACGCCAAGAAGGAGGGTACTTTAAAGATGAAGAATTTCAAGAAACTGATCTCGATTCTTCTCGCGCTTGCGATGATCCTCGCACTGGCAGCCTGCGGTGGTGCACCGGCAGCTTCCACAAGCGAAGATACGAAGAAGGAAGAGGCACCTGCAGAAGAGCCCGCAAAAGAAGATGAAGCGGAAGCTCCTGCTGAAGAAGGCGAAGAGCCTGCTGCTGAAGAAGGCGAAATGAGCCTGTACGATCAGGCTATCGCAGAGCGTAAGGCGAGAGCGGAAGAGACCGGCGAATACCAGAAGGTCGTCTACGCTATGTACACCTGGATCGGCAAGCCGGCAGGAACTGAGAGAATTCAGGATGCCATGAACGAGATCCTTCGTGAGAGGCTCGGCCTGGAAGTTGAACTGTTTGTTCTTGACTTCGCGTCCTACCGTGAAAGTGTTCAGCAGATCCTGATCAATAACGACGAACAGATCGACTGGTTCGGCGGCAACGCACTTGGCTATACCAGCTGCTGCAACAACGGCTACTGCTATGACCTCGAAACGGACGGCCTGATCCAGACCTACGGCCCCGGTATCTGCGAGCTGGTTTCCGAAGCTTATCGTGACGCCTGCAGATTCAATGGTGAGCTGACCGGCATTCCGCCCATGAAGGATATCGCCATCATGTGCGGCGCTATGATGATCGGCAAGGAATACCTTGACGCTATCGGCTACGAGTACGAAGAGAACGAGAACCAGGAAGTTCCGACCACCTGGGAGGAGATCGAAAACATCTTCACTCAGCTGCATGAGAAATTCCCTGACAAGTATGTGTTCGCTGTTGGCGGCAACCAGTTCGGCCAGGGCTCCATCGTCGATAACATCGGCGGCGACTGGTTCGGCGTTCTGCTGGATCCCACAAAGGACACGGAAGTTGTCAACCTCTTCGAATCTGAAGAATGGATGACCATGGTCAAGAGAATGTATGACTGGAACCAGAACAAGGGCTTCATGTCTGCAGACGCTCTGACCGACACGACCTCCATTTCCGCGAAGTGCAAATCCGGACAGTATATGGCAATGCTTTCGCAGTCCAAGCCCGGCTACAAGTCGCAGATCTCCGGTGAGTGCGGCAGAGAGATGATCGTCTTCACCGTTGGTCAGCCTATTGTTAAGTCCTCCGGTGTTTCGAACGTTATCAGCTGCCTGAACCAGGCATCTCCGGACCCGATCGCCGCTATGCAGTTCATGAATGAAATGTATACGGATGCTGAACTGTCCACCCTGCTTGTCTGGGGCCAGGAAGGCACGGACTACGTCTTTACCGAAGACGGCCACATCACATTCCCGGACGGCGTAGACGCTCAGAATGCTGAATGGTATCACACCATGAACTGGTCGCTTCCGAACCAGTACCTGACTCCGTGCTGGGTTGGCGATCCGCTTGATCTTGGTGAGAAGACCATGGAATTCAACAACAGCGCTCCGACCTCTCTTGCGATGGGCTTCACTTTCGACAATACCGAGTTCACGGCAGAGTACGCTGCACTGCAGAGCGCATATGACGAGTATGCGAACCGCCTGCTGTACGGCTTCCTGGATCCGGAAGAAGGCACCGCTGAATTCAACGAAAAGCTGAGAGCAGCCGGTCTTGACGAGTACATCGCTGAAAAGCAGCGCCAGCTTGACGAGTTCCTTGCGTCGAAATAAGCTGCAGCGATTTATTTACGAAGAAGCCGGGTCAAACCGGCTTCTTCCTTTTTAGACAGGAGAGTTTACCATGGCAAGTACCATTCAGGCTGGGCCATATTCAGATAAGAAGGGAAAGCTCGGGAAGAGATTTGTCAAGAGTATTCCTTTCTATATCATGGCGCTTCCGGCTGTCATCTATCTGTTTATCAACAACTATATGCCGCTTCCGGGTCTTATCCTGGCGTTCAAGAATTTCAACGCCAAGAAAGGAATCTACGGGTCCGACTGGGCGGGCTTCAAAAACTTCAAGTATCTTTTTGCCACGGGAGAGGCCTTCGTCATTACACGGAACACGATTCTCTATAACCTCGCGTTTATCGTAATCAACACGGTACTCGCGATCATTGTAGCGATCCTGCTTTCGGAAATGCGCAGCAAATTCAAAAACGTTTACCAGTCTCTGATCCTGCTGCCGTATATGATTTCGATGGTTATCGTAAGCTATCTGGTGTTTGCTTTTCTTTCCACGGAGAACGGCTTCCTTAACAATACCGTGCTGAAATCCCTGGGAAAAGAACCGATCGCCTGGTATTCCGAGAAAAAATACTGGCCGTTCATTCTGGTGCTTGTGAGCTGCTGGAAGGTCATCGGCTATAACTGTATTATCTATCTCTCCACGATTCTGGGTATTGACCGGACCTTCTATGAGGCGGCCGCGATCGACGGCGCGGGAAAAATGAAGCAGATCTTCAAAATTACGCTGCCTCTTCTGAAGCCTACCATCATCATGATGACGCTGCTTGCCATCGGACGTATTTTCTATTCAGACTTCGGACTGTTCTATCAGGTTCCGCAGAACCAGGGAGCTCTTTTCCCGGTCACGAATACCATTGACACCTACGTCTACCGCGGACTGATCCAGAACGGCAAGCCTGCCCTTTCTGCAGCTGCCGGTCTCTACCAGTCCTTCGTCGGATTCATTCTGATCCTGACGGCGAACCTTATCGTCCGCAGGATCGACGCGGACAGCGCCTTATTCTAAGCGGGAAAGGAGGAAAGAAAGATGTTAACAAAACAGGAAAAAATCTTCCAGACCATCAGTCATATAGTCCTCGCGATCCTCGCGATCAATGCGCTGCTCCCGATGATCCTTCTGTTCATGTCATCGATTACTGATGATAATGTACTGATCAAGGAAGGCTACAAATTCTTCCCGAAAAAATTCAGCATGTATGCTTATGAATACGTATTCAAGACCGGTCCGGCAGTTCCGAGGGCTTATCTGATCTCCATCATTCTGACGTCTTTGGGCGTGGTTCTCTCGCTTATCGTTACGACGCCGATGGCTTATGCGCTCTCGAAGAAGTACGTGCTCGGCCACGGCTTCCTGAACTTCTACGTATTCTTTACGATGCTGTTCAACGGCGGTCTCGTACCGACCTACATGAACTACACGAATGTGATCGGTGTCAAGAATACCTTCTTCGGCCTTCTTCTTCCGGGACTCGTGACAAACGGTATGTATATCATGCTGATGAAGTCCTATTTCATCACCTCGATCCCGGACGAGATCATGGAGGCGGCACGGATCGACGGTGCGAGTGAATTCAAGGTCTTCCGCACCATTGCGATTCCCCTCGCAAAGCCGATCATTACGACCATCGGGCTTTTCGCCGGCATCGCGTACTGGAATGACTGGCAGAACGGCTATGTGTACCTCACGAAGCGTGATGATCTGTATTCCATCCAGAACCTCCTGAACCGCATGGTGCAGAACATTCAGTTCCTTTCAGCGAACTCCCAGAATGTCGCGAACGCGGATATCGGACTGGCATCGATACCAACGGTATCCATACGAATGTCGATGGCGGTGCTTGGCATCTTGCCAATGCTGATCGCTTATCCGTTCGCGCAGAAAGCCTTTGTCAAAGGTATTACACTCGGCGGCGTGAAAGGATAAAAAGCATATTATATGGTTTTTTGCCGGGGAGGACTGCCTTGTTTCAGGCGGCTTCCCCGGCTGATTTATGAATTTTCAAGCGAGGAAAGAACATGCAGAGAAAAGCGATCACTGAAAACGGAACAGTATTGGGCATGCAGGGCGGCAACGCCCGCATCACGGTCTACAAGGGCGTCCCGTTTGCGAAGCCTCCGGTGGGCGAGCTACGCTGGCGTGAGCCGCAGCCTGCGGAAAACTGGGAAGGGGAGCGGCCCTGCTATCTGTTCGCGCCCATCTCCATGCAGGAGATCCCGGGCTGGAACAAGGAAAATATCTATACCCGTGAGTGGCACGTCAATTCGGATATTCCGATGAGCGAGGACTGTCTGTACCTGAACATCTGGACGCCGGCGGTCTCCCCGGACGAAAAGCTGCCGGTCCTCGTGTGGATCTTTGGCGGCGGCTACCAGGTGGGCTACCCTGCGGAGATGGAATTTGACGGCGAGGCGCTTGCGAAGCGCGGCATCGTTGTGGTGTCCGTGAACTACCGCGTGGGCGCGTTCGGCTTCCTTGCGCATCCGGAGCTGACTGCAGCTCAGCCGGACTTCCCGACGAACTTCGGCTTACTCGACCAACAGGCAGGTATCCGCTGGGTGAAGCGGAACATTGCAGGCTTCGGCGGAGATCCGGACCAGATCACGATCGCGGGCCAGTCCGCGGGCGGCGGCTCCGTCATGTACCAGATCACGAATCCGGACAACGAAGGGCTCATCACACGGGCGACGGCCATCAGCGGCGTGGTGCGGGATCCGTACCGTACCGCGTTCCCGGGGAACGGCAGGACCATTAAGGACATGGAAAAGCTCGGAGAAGAATTCTTTGAGTTCATGGGCGTCAAGACCCTTGCGGAAGCCCGGGCCATCGATGCGGTCACCCTCCGCGACGGTTATGAAAAGTACCGGAACGGCGCGATGCGCCTCGGCCCCTGTGTGGACGGCGTGTTCAACAAGGCGGACACCTACAGGATCTTCGCAGACGGCAAGGCGCTTGATATTCCCTTCATGGCCGGCAATACCATGGACGAATTCAAGGCGTCCATCATGGCTGAGAATGACGAAGCCTTTGAAAAGAAGGTGCGGGAGATCTTCGGAGAAGACGCTGATGAATTCCTGAGCTTCCCGGAGGCTAAGCTGCGCGCGCCGAACGGCGCATATGCGCCCATCAGCATGATCGAATGCGGCCTCAAGCATATGCTGGAAGAAGGAGAAGAGAACGGCCGGAGCGGGAAGAGCTTCTACTACAGGTTCAATGAAGATATCCCGGGCTGGGACCAGCCGGGCAATTTCCATTCCTCTGACCTCTGGTTCTTCTTCGATAACCTCCAGAAGTGCTGGCGGCCCTTTACCGGCAGGCATTATGACCTGGCGCGCCAGATGGCGGATTACTGGACAAACTTCATAAAGACCGGCGACCCGAACGGGCAGGGGTCCGACGGGCTCATGCTTCCCGAATGGAAGCCGTACCGTAAGGACGCGGAGGAGGGTATGGTATTTGACGTCCGCGGCTCCATGCCGGAGCACGGGGATCCTGCGGTGAAGCGGTTCCTGACCGCACGGATCAGCTGATGAAGACGTCCTGGTTCAGCAAGGCAAAGACTGCCTTATTAACCATAGGGAAGCTCTATGGAGACAGGAACGTGGGCATATATGCGGCAGCGGCGGTGTATTTTCTGTTTATGTCGCTGGTGCCCATCCTCATGCTTTTGGTCAGCCTGGTCCGGTATCTCCCTTTTAGCGAAGCGGATGTCATGGCTGTTTTTAAAGATGCGGTGCCGGAATCCGTTTTTACCGTGATCAATAATATCGTTTCCGGTATTTACCGGAACGGAGGAGCTGCTTTTACCGTTTCTCTGGTATTAACGCTGTTTTCCGCAAGCGGCGCCATGCGTCCTCTCATGAAATGCCTGGACGCGATCTACGGAGACGTGCGGAGAGATAAATTTCCGCTGTTTTTCCTGAAGGCGATCTTATATATGGGCGTGCTGGTCGTGTTCATGATCCTGAACTTCGCGATCCTGGTATTCGGAGGAGCGATCCTGGATTACCTGAATGCGTTACTGCCCGGGAACGCAACGGTCGGCTGGCTTCTGGGCTACGGCATGAAGCTTTTGCGCTATGCGCTCGTGATGCTTATCCTGACGTGCGGCTTCCTCCTGCTGTACTGCCGTGTCCCTGCCAAAAAGCGCAGGATCGCGACGCAATGGCCCGGCGCTGTCTTTTCTGCGTTCGCCTGGGTCGTATTCTCCTGGATCTTTTCCATCTATATTTCTTTTTCGGACAAGTTCGGAGCGTACGGATACATCGGGACGATCATGGTAGCCATGATGTGGGGCTATTACTGCATGATGTTCCTGCTCTTCGGCGGGTGCATCAACGTGTATTACGAGCACCAGAAGAAACGGAAAGAGAGTATGGAGTGAAGCGACCGCTGTGACGAAGCACCCGTTAAACTAAAACACCCGGGATCGTAAGATCCCGGGTGTTTCATGCTGAAATCGGAGCGACAAGAATCGAACTTGCGGCCTCCTGAACCCCATTCAGGCGCTCTACCAAACTGAGCCACGCCCCGATTGCCCGACTAGTATAGCAAAAAAGAATGCGTTTGTAAAGGGGTGACCTGAAAAATTCCTCAAATTTCTGATTGACACACCGATTTGTTTGTGATAGCATGGTAAATGCACTATTGTGCGGTAGAAGGCGAACTGCGCCCTTTTTGAGGCCGTTTTGCCTGAAAAAGTGATGTTATGCACAATTTATACAGGAGTGAACGTTAATGGAAAAAAACAGAATCCATCCGGTCCGGTCCGGTAAAAATTCCAGAATGAGCTATTCGCGCCAGACAGACGTACTCGAAATGCCCAACCTGATCGAAGTTCAGAAAAATTCTTATGAATGGTTCCTGAACGACGGTCTTAAAGAGGTGTTCGACGACGTCTCGCCCATCGGCGAAACGTTCAGCTCGCTTTCTCTGGAATTCGGCAGCTTCCGCCTCTGCAAGGACGAGATCAAGTATACGATCGAGGAATGCAAGGAGCGGGACGCCACGTATGCAGCTCCTTTGAAAGTCACTGTTCGGCTGATCAATAAGGACAACGGGGAGATCAAGGACCATGAGATCTTCATGGGCGACCTGCCCCTCATGACCGATACCGGCTCCTTCGTGATCAATGGCGCGGAGCGTGTTATCGTCAGCCAGATCGTACGTTCACCCGGCATCTATTTTGATATTGAGCACGATAAGATCGGCAAGGAGCTCTATACGAGCCAGATCATCCCGAACAGGGGCGCCTGGCTTGAGTACGAGACCGACAGCAACGACATCTTCTACGTGCGTGTTGACAGGATCGGCAAAGTGCCGGTCACAGTACTTGTGCGCGCTTTAGGCTACGGCACGAACCAGGAGATCATCGACCTCTTCGGCGAAGAGCCCAAGATCATGGCGACTCTTCAGAAGGACAAGGCCAGGAACTACCAGGAAGGCATCCTGGAGCTCTATAAGAAGATCCGTCCGGGCGAGCCGCTTTCCGTAGACAGCGCGGAAACGCTTATCAACGGCATGCTCTTTGACGCAAGGCGCTACGACCTTGCCCATGTGGGCCGCTATAAGTTCAATAAGAAGCTGAACTTCAAGTACCGTCTGGACGGCCAGCGCCTTGCCGAGGACGCAGTCGATACGGCTACCGGCGAGATCATCGCGGAAGCCGGCACCGTGCTGGACCGTTCTACCGCGCAGAAGATCCAGAATACGGGCGTGGAGTACGTCTATATCACCATCGAAGACAAGAGCGTAAAGGTCCTGTCCAGCCGTATGGTGGAAGCAGACCCGTATCTCAAAGACTTCGGCCTGACCGCGGAAGAGTGCGGCATCACGGAGATGGTGTACTATCCCGCGCTGATGTCTCTTCTTGAGGAGAAGCTTCCCGTGGAAGAACTGAAGCTTGAGATCCGCCGCCGCATGAAGGAACTGATCCCTCCGCACATCATGAAGGAGGAGATCCTTGCGTCCATGAACTACCTGCTGCTCATGGAATACGGCATCGCGCGGAAGGACGACATCGACCATCTGGGCAACCGCCGTATCCGTGCCGTGGGCGAGCTCCTGCAGAACCAGTACCGTATCGGTATGTCCCGTATGGAGCGTGTGGTCCGCGAGCGTATGGCTACCCAGGACATGGAAGGCGTTACGCCTCAGAGCCTCATCAACATCAAGCCCGTGACCGCGGCAGTCAAGGAATTCTTCGGATCCTCCCAGCTGTCCCAGTTCATGGACCAGAACAACCCTGTTTCCGAGCTGACGCACAAGCGCCGTCTCTCCGCACTCGGCCCCGGCGGCCTTTCAAGGGAGCGCGCAGGCTTTGAAGTGCGTGACGTTCATTATACCCATTACGGCCGCATGTGCCCCATCGAGACCCCTGAAGGTCCGAACATCGGCCTGATCAACTCTCTCGCGTCCTACGCGCGGGTCAATAAATACGGCTTCATCGAAGCGCCTTACCGCGTGGTAGACAAGACCGATCCGAAGAACCCCGTTGTCACGAAGCGCGTGGAATATTTCACCGCGGACGAAGAGGACGATTACGTGATCGCCCAGGCGAACACGCCTCTGGATGAAGAAGGGCACTTCCTTGCGGACAGCATTTCAGGCCGTTCCCGTGAGGATACCTCCATGTTCGAGAAGAGCCGCATCGACCTGATGGACGTCTCCCCGAAGATGGTCTTCTCCGTCGCTACGTCCATGATCCCCTTCCTGGAGAACGACGACGCGAACCGCGCCCTGATGGGCTCGAACATGCAGCGTCAGGCCGTTCCGCTTATGAAGACGGAAGCGCCGGTCATCGACACGGGCCTTGCGAACAAGGTCGCCATCGACTCCGGTGTCTGTGTGGTAGCGGAAGAGTCCGGCACTGTGGAACGTTCGGCGTCGGACGAGATCATCGTCCGGACCGACGATGGACAGCGGAAGGTCTACAGACTGACCAAGTTTGCGAGAAGTAACCAATCGAACTCTTATAACCAGAAGCCCATCGTCGACAAGGGCGACAGGGTCGAGAAGGGCCAGATCATTGCTGACGGTCCGTCCACCTGCAACGGCGAGATCGCGCTCGGCAAGAACCCGCTCATCGGCTTCATGCCTTGGGAAGGCTACAACCACGAGGACGCCGTCCTGATCTCGGAAGCGCTGGTGCAGAACGACGTCTATACGTCCATCCATATTGAAGAGTACGAGGTCGAGGCCCGTGACACGAAGCTCGGACCGGAAGAGATCACGCGCGACGTTCCCGGCGTGGGCGACGATGCGTTAAAGGACCTCGATGAGAACGGCATCATCCGTATTGGTGCGGAAGTGCGTGCCGGCGACATCTTAGTCGGCAAGGTCACCCCGAAGGGTGAGACCGAGCTCAACGCGGAAGAGCGGCTCCTGCGCGCCATCTTCGGTGAAAAGGCCCGCGAAGTCCGCGACACCTCCCTGAAGGTCCCGCACGGTGCGTATGGCATTGTTGTAGACACCAAGACCTTTACCAGGGAAAACAATGAAGAGCTGGCGCCGGGCGTCTCCAAGAGCGTCCGTATCTACATCGCCCAGAAGAGAAAGATCTCCGTGGGTGACAAGATGGCCGGCCGCCACGGAAACAAGGGCGTTGTGTCCCGTGTTCTTCCCGTGGAAGACATGCCGTTCCTGCCGAACGGCCGCCCCTTAGACATCGTCCTGAATCCTCTGGGCGTGCCCAGCCGTATGAACATCGGCCAGGTGCTGGAGATCCACCTTTCTCTGGCTGCCCGCGCCCTCTGCATCGATATCGCAACGCCTGTCTTTGACGGTGCGAACGAACAGGATATTACAGAAGCACTTGAACTCGCGAACGACTACGTCAACATGGAGGACTTCAGGGAGTTCAAGAAGAAATACAAGAACAACGTCTCCAAAGAAGTGATGGATTACCTGGAAGAGCATCTCGACCACAGAGAGCTCTGGAAGGGCGTGCCCCTCAGCCGTGACGGCAAGGTCCGCCTGAGAGACGGCCGCACCGGAGAGTTCGTTGATTCACCGGTTGCTATCGGCCACATGCATTACCTGAAGCTCCATCACCTGGTAGATGATAAGATCCACGCGCGTTCCACCGGCCCGTACTCCCTGGTTACCCAGCAGCCGCTGGGCGGCAAGGCGCAGTTCGGCGGACAGCGTTTCGGCGAGATGGAAGTCTGGGCCCTGGAGGCTTATGGCGCTTCCTATACGCTGCAGGAGATTCTGACCATGAAGTCCGATGATGTAGTGGGCAGAGTCAAGACCTACGAAGCTATCATCAAGGGCGACAACATTCCGAAGCCGGGCATTCCGGAGTCCTTCAAGGTCCTGATCAAGGAACTGCAGTCCCTTGCCATGGATGTCAAGGTTCTCAAGGAAGACGGCACCGAAGTGGAGCTCAAGGAAAATCTGGACGATACCGATATGAACCTGCACCGCCTCCTGGAGGGAGACCGCAGGTACCGCGACAACGAGCGCAGCAATATCGGCAGATACGGATATATGACACAGGAATTCAACGAGCAGGGCGAAATCGAGGACGTGGATGACACGGAAGACGAGTACGCTGAGCCGGATGAAGACGAAATGGAAGAGGCAGCGGAGGCTTACAGCTTTGCGCAGGAAGAAGCTGCCCTGGATGAGGAATAAGAGAGGAGAAGCACATGGCACAAATGCAGGAAACTTATGAGCCCATGACCTTTGATGCAATCAGAATCGGCCTGGCATCTCCCGAAAAGATCCTGGAATGGTCCCACGGCGAGGTGAAGAAG